>JAIRVA010000013.1 GCA_031254155.1 Propionibacteriaceae bacterium | reverse complement strand
GATTTGCGATCTATCCACAGGCCACGTCCATCATGACAAAGTTATGCACAGAATGGGGTTCGGTGCTCACTTCGGACTTCCCGCCGCACATGGTCTTAAGAGAACGAAAGGAGCAGCATGGATACCACCATGACATTGACAGGATACGCCGGACACAGCGCAGAATTGAAGCAGACCCGGACGGGGGTGGCCACCGCGAGTTTCCGGGTCGCCACAACTCCCCGGTTGCGGACTGAGAGCGGTTGGACCGACGGGGTGACAACCTGGGTCAGCGTCGTCTGTTACCGGGCGCTGGCCGAGCACGTCGCCCGTTGTGTCTTGAAGGGCGATCCCGTGATCGTGCACGGGCGGGTCCGGACGCAGGCGTGGACGGATGCGCAGGGTACGCCGCACGAGCGGATGATCGTGGAGGCGAACACCGTCGGCCACGACCTCAACCGCGGCGTCGCTGCCTTCATGCGGCCGCCCCGCCACGCGGAACCCGCGGCCGATCTCCCGCGACCAGGTGATCTCGCAGAACCGCCCGCGGACGAGGAACCGCCCGACGACCTGGGCTACGACCCGGAGTCCGTCCTCACCGCCGAGCAGACCGTGCTCGCCGCGTAGGGCTTGTCGCCACTGGGATAATATGTGCGGTGGCGCACGAGCGCCGAGCCGACGCACAAGGAGATCCCATGGCCGAATTCATCCTCACCCTGCACAACGTCCGCAAGGCACTTGGCGAGAAGGTCATCTTCGAACGCGTCACTATGTCGTTCTTCCCCGACGCGAAGATCGGCGTGGTCGGCCCGAACGGCGTCGGCAAATCGACGCTGCTCAAGCTGATGGCGGGCCTGGAACGGCCCAACAACGGCGAGGTTCAGCTCGCGAGGGACGCCACCGTGGGGATCCTGCTCCAGGAGCCGCCGCTCACGTCGGGCAAGACCGTCCTGGAAAACATCCAGGAGGCCGTGCAAGACACGCTCGCCAAGCTGGAGCGCTTCAACGAGGTGTCGGCGGCCCTAGCCGATCCCGACGCCGACTTCGACGCCCTGTTGGAGGAGATGGGCGAACTCCAGACCGAGCTCGACCTCCGCCAGGCGTGGGATGTTGATGCCCAGCTCGAGCAGGCCATGGACGCGCTGCGGTGCCCCGACCCCGACGCCGACGTGGACATCCTCTCGGGCGGCGAGCGGCGCCGGGTGGCGCTCTGCAAACTGCTCCTCCAGCAGCCAGACCTGCTGCTCCTCGACGAGCCGACGAACCACCTGGATGCCGAGTCGGTGGCCTGGCTGGAGGGGCATCTCAAGAGCTATCCGGGCGCCGTCTTGGCGGTCACCCACGACCGGTACTTCCTGGATAACGTCGCCGGGTGGATCTGTGAGGTCGACCGGGGTGAGTTGCACCCGTACGAGGGCAACTACTCCACGTACCTCGAGACGAAACGGGCCCGGCTCAGCATCGAGGGCAAGAAGGACGCGAAACGGGCGAAGATCCTGGAGCGGGAGCTCGAATGGGTCCGGTCCAACCCGCGGGCGCGGCAGGCGAAGAGCCGGGCCCGGCTGGTGCGGTACGAGGAACTGGCGGCGGAGGCCGAACGCAACCGCCAGCTCGACCTGGCGGAGATCAATATCCCCGCCGGGCCACGGCTGGGATCGGACGTGATCGAGGTGAGCCAGCTGGAGAAGGGCTACGACGGCCGCACGCTTATCGACGGCCTCTCGTTCTCGCTGCCCCGGGCGGGCATCGTCGGCGTCATCGGCCCGAACGGCGTCGGCAAGACCACCCTCTTCAAGATGCTCATCGGCGAGGAGACGCCCGACGCGGGCCGGATCAAGGTCGGCTCGACCGTCGCCTTCAGCTACGTCGACCAGGGCCGCCTGGGGCTAGCCGCGGACAAGAACGTCTGGCAAGTCGTCTCCGACGAACTGGACTTCATCAAGGTCGGCAGTTTCGAGATGCCGAGCCGGGCGTACGTCGCCTCCTTCGGTTTCAAAGGCCCCGACCAGCAAAAGCTCGCCGGCGTCCTGTCCGGTGGCGAACGGAACCGCCTCAACCTGGCCATGACCCTGAAGCAGGGCGGCAACGTCCTGCTCCTCGACGAGCCCACGAACGACCTGGACGTGGAGACGCTGCAATCGCTGGAGGACGCCCTGCTCGAGTTCCCCGGCTGCGCCGTCGTCGTCTCCCACGACCGCTGGTTCCTGGACCGGATCGCGACCCACATCCTGGCCTGGGAGGGGACGGAGGCCGACCCGGCGCAATGGTTCTGGTTCGAGGGTAACTACGCCGATTACGAGACCAACAAGGTCGGGCGCCTGGGCATCGAGGCCGCCCGTCCCCACCGGACGACCCACCGCCGTCTGACCCGCGCCTGATCCGTCACCGCCAACCCGCACACCTGATATAGACTCGGATCATGTTGTTTGATCCGTTGACTTTGCGTGGTCTCACCATCCGTAACCGGGTGTGGCTGCCCCCGATGTGCCAGTACTCCGTGACCGCCCGCGACGGGTGTGCGACCGACTGGCACCTTGTCCACTACGGTGCCCGCGCGACCGAGGGCTTCGGCCTGCTGGTCATCGAGGCGACCGGTGTCGTGCCCGAAGGCCGTATCACGGTCCAGGACCTCGGCCTGTGGGACGACTCGCAGATCGACGGCCTCGCCAAAGTCGCCAGATTCTGCCAGACGTACGGGGCCGCCGTCGCCATCCAGCTCGCCCACTCGGGCCGGAAGGGTTCGACCTGGCCGGATCAGCCCACGGCCTCCGCCGGCGTGCAACCCATCGACGCGGGCGGCTACCAGCCCGTCGGCCCGACCGACACCGCGTTCCCGGGGCTCGCCGCCCCGCGCGCCCTCACCACCGAGGAGGTCGCGGCCATTCCGGCGGCCTTCGCCGACGCCGCCCGGCGCGCCGACGCGGCGGGCATCGACGTGGTGGAAATCCACGCCGCCCACGGGTATCTGCTGCACCAGTTCTACTCCCCGCTCACCAACACCCGCGGTGACTGCTACGGCGGTGACTTCACGGGCCGGACCCGGCTCGCCCGCGAGGTCGTCGCGGCGGTCCGCGCGGTCTGGCCCGAGTCGAAACCTCTGTTTGTCCGCGTCTCGGCGACCGAGTGGGTCGAAGACGGCTGGAGCGTTGACGACACGGTCGAGCTGGCGCGCGCGTTCAAGGACCTGGGCGCGGACTTCATCGACGTCTCCTCGGGTGGCAACCTGGTGGCGCCAATCCCGCTCGGCCCCGGCTACCAGGTGGCGTTCGCCGAGCGGGTCCGCCAGGAGGCCGGCCTGCCGGTGTCCGCGGTCGGACTCATCACCGATCCCCGTCAGGCCGACCAGATCCTACGGACCGGGCAGGCCGACGCGGTCATGATCGGCCGCGAGGCGCTCCGCAACCCGGGTTGGCCGGAACAGGCCGCCGCCACCCTTGGTGCCCCCTCGCCGATGGCCGGCCCGTACCGCCGCGGCGCCCTGCCCCGGAAGTAAGGACACGGTCGGTAATAACTGTCGCGTGTCGCTTCCGGGATCGGGCGCCTGACCTCGTTGTCGGCCGCTCCGGCGTAGCTCT
>JAIRVA010000002.1 GCA_031254155.1 Propionibacteriaceae bacterium | reverse complement strand
ACCTCATCCTGACCGGGCGCGACGCCCAGCAGGTCGCGCTCGTGGAGGCGTACGCGAAGGCCCAGGGCTTCTGGGGTGACCCCGCCCGCCGGGTGGCGTACTCGGAAACCCTCACCATCGACCTGGGCGATGCCGCACCGTCCCTGGCCGGGCCGAAGCGGCCCCAGGACCGCCTCGGTCTGGAGGCGGCGCAGGCGGCGTTCCGCGCTGGCGTGGGGGAGACCGTGGCCCCGGTCCCCACGGCCGTCGGCGACCTCGCCTCCGGGCTGGTCGCGATCGCCGCCATCACGAGTTGTACAAACACGTCCAACCCGCGCGTCATGCTGGCGGCGGGACTTCTCGCCAAGCGGGCGGTCGAGCTGGGTCTCGCCACCAAGCCCTGGGTCAAGACGACCTTGTCACCCGGTTCCCAGGTCGTCACGGACTACCTCGACCGGGCCGGTCTGACACCGTACCTGGAGCAACTCGGGTTTTACTTGGCAGGGTACGGCTGCATGACCTGCATCGGCAACTCCGGCCCGGTGACTCCCGAGGTGAAGCAGGCGGTCGACCACGGCATCGTGGCGACGGCGGTCCTCTCCGGCAACCGGAACTTCGAGGGCCGGATTTCGCCGGACGTGAAGATGAACTACCTGGCGAGCCCGCCGCTCGTCGTCGCCTACGCGCTGGCCGGGACCATGGACATCGACCTCACGACCGAGCCGCTGGGCGTCGGCCACCACGGCCGGCCGGTCTACCTCCAGGACCTGTGGCCCTCGGACGCGGCCGTCGCGGCGGCCCAAGCCGCCGCCGTCGAGCCGGCGATGTTCGCCCGGCGGTACGCGGCGGTCTTTGAAGGCTCCGCCGAGTGGCAGGCGTTGGCCGGCGCGTCGGCGGACCGGTACGAGTGGCCCGAGTCGACGTACATCCGCCGCGCCCCCTATTTCGACGGTCTCACCGCGGGACCGACGGGGGTGAAGGACGTGGCGGGCGCCCGTATCCTGCTGGTCCTCGGCGACTCGGTGACGACCGACCACATTTCGCCCGCCGGCTCGATCAAGCCGACGAGCCCCGCCGGGGTGTACCTCGCCGGCCACGGCGTCACGGTCGCCGACTTCAACTCGTACGGGTCCAGGCGGGGCAACCACGAGGTCATGGTCCGGGGGACGTTCGCCAACCTCCGGCTCAAGAACCTGATGGTACCGGGCGTCGAGGGGGGCGTGACGAAGAGCTTCGCCACGCCGGGCGCCCCGGTGGTGCCGGTCTTCGAGGCGGCGGCGGCGTACGCGGCGGCGGGGATCCCGCTCGTGGTCGTCGCGGGTGCGGAGTACGGGTCGGGCTCGAGCCGCGACTGGGCGGCCAAGGGGACGGCTCTCCTGGGCGTCCGGGCCGTGATCGCCGAGAGTTTCGAGCGGATCCACCGCTCCAACCTCGTCGGCATGGGGATCCTGCCGCTGCAGTTCCTGCCCGGCGAGTCGGCCGCCACGTGGGGGCTGACCGGGGAGGAGACTATCAACATTGAAGGCGTGGACGTGGCCGGGGTCCGGCCCCGGGTGGGCGTCGTGGTCGACGGCGTCCGGCACCAGGCGGTGCTCCGGGTCGACACTCCAACTGAGGCGCGTTTCCTCGCCCACGGGGGCATCCTGCCTTACCAGGCCCGAGTTCTCGCGGGCGTGGCGTGAGCCCGCGACTTGGTGAGACTCCCTGGGGGGTGGCCCGCTTCGCGTACTCGTACCTGGCCGCCGTGGCCGTGGGCCTGGCAACCGGACTTGTGGGCGTCGTGGTGAGCGCCATCGCCCAGGCGACGTGCGCCGGTGACGATCCGGCGTACTGCGTGATGGCGCGGACCGGGGTCGCGGGCGCCGTGATCGCGGGGGCCTTCTTGTTCCTGGCCGGGTTCGTCGTCCGGCTGGGCTGGGAGTGGGCGGCGTGGATGGTGGCACTGTCCCTTGTCGTGGGGCAGGTCGTCGTCGACACCGGCGTCCTGGAAGTGCTGTTCACGCTGCTCGTCCTGCCTGCGGCGGCCGCCGTGATCACCTTCGAACGCCCCGACCGCGCACCGTCCCGGATGGTCCGGTGGCTCCGGGTGGGGGTGCTGGCCGCGGTCGTCGTCGAGGTCGTCGTGTGGCTGGTCAGGTTGCTCCTGTCGGCGCGGTAGTCGTGGGCCTGGGCCCAGCGTTGTGGTGGCGGACTAGACTAGGAGGGTGCCATTGCTTTCGGATCTCACGTGCCCGGGTGATCTGGCGGAACTGGGCGACGACGAGTTGGATGATCTGGCGGACCAGATCCGCCGGTTCCTGGTTCAAAAGGTCTCCGCCACTGGTGGTCACCTCGGCCCGAACCTGGGGGTCGTGGAGCTCACGCTCGCCATCCACCGGGTGTTCGCCTCGCCCGCGGACCCGGTGATCTTCGACACGGGCCACATCAGCTATGTCCACAAGATCTTGACTGGCCGCGCCGCCAACTTCGACACGCTGCGGCAGGCGGGTGGCCTGTCGGGGTACCCCAGCCGCGCCGAGTCGAAGCACGACTGGGTTGAGAACTCCCACGCGTCGTCGGCGTTGTCGTGGGGGGCGGGTCTCGCGGAGGCCTTCCGATTGCAGGGTAATACCCACACGGTCGTCGTCGTGGTGGGCGACGGGGCGTTGACTGGTGGCCTGGCCTGGGAGGCGCTGAACAACATCGCCGTCCAGAAGGATCTCCGCATGGTGATCGTCGTTAATGACAATGGTCGTTCGTACACTCCGACGGTGGGCGGGCTCGCCCAGCATCTCGCGGAATTCCGGACCGACCGGCGCTACGACCCGACGCTCGAGGTACTGAAAACCGTGGTCCAGAAGACGCCGCTCGTCGGGCGGCCCGCGTACGACCTGCTCCACGGGCTCAAAGTGGGCCTCAAGGACATCCTGGCGCCGCAGGGACTGTTCTCCGACCTCGGGCTGAAGTACGTCGGTCCGGTGGCGGGCCATGACCGCTCCGCGGTGGAGAAGGCGCTGCTGGCCGCGAAACGGTACGAGGGTCCAGTGATTGTCCACTGCCTGACCGAGAAGGGCCACGGTTTCGAGGCCGCCGAGCAGAACGACGAGGACCGTTTCCACACTGTCGACTGCTTCGACCCGGCCACGGGCGAGGTCCTCAACCACGCCACGAAAACGTGGACGTCGGTGTTCGCCGACGAGATCGTGCGCCTCGCACGGCAGGATCCCGACCTGGTCGCGATCAGCGCGGCAATGGTCAACCCGGTCGGCCTGGGACCGCTCGCCGCGGTCGCGCCGACGCGGGTCTTCGACGTCGGCATCGCCGAGCAGCACGCGGTCGTGAGCGCCGCCGGGATGGCGGCGGCGGGCCTCCACCCCGTTGTCGCACTGTACGCGACGTTCCTCAACCGGGGGTACGACCAACTGCTCATGGATGTCGGCCTGCACGCGGCGCCGGTCACCTTCGTACTGGACCGGGCCGGGATCACGGGTCCCGACGGCGCCAGCCACCACGGGATCTGGGACCTTGCCCTCTGCGGCGGCATCCCCGGGATGCGGGTCGCCGTCCCCCGCGACGAACCCACTCTGCGGCGCGTCCTCACCGAGGCGGTGGGGGAGCGGTCCTGCCCGACCGTCGTCCGCTACCCCAAGGGCGAACCGCCTGCCCCGCTGCCGGCCGGGCGGTGCGAGGCTGGCGTGGACATTCTGGTGGACCACGCTGATCCCGACGTGGTCATTCTCGGCTACGGCGCGCTCGCCCCTCTGGCTGTTGCGGCCGCCGGGGAGCTGGCCGCCGACGGGATTGCTGTCCAGGTGCTCGACCCGGTCTGGGCGTTGCCGGTCAGCGACGACCTCGTCGCCCGGCTCAGCGACCGCCCGGTCGTGGTGACGCTGGAGGACGGGATCGACGCCGGTGGGATC
>JAIRVA010000296.1 GCA_031254155.1 Propionibacteriaceae bacterium | reverse complement strand
CGTCGTACCGGACTACCCACTCCGGCGTCCTGTCACCCATGGCCGCCTACTGCCCCACCGTCGTCGCGTGGGCGAAGAACCACGGCCTCTGGCATCCCGGAAAGACGGGGATCCAGGCGGGCGACATGGTCCTGTTCGACTGGGGCGGCGACGGCACCCCGGACCATGTCGGCCTCGTCGTCGGCGTCACCGGTACCACCATCTCCACCGTCGAAGGCAACACCGCCACCCAAGACCCGTACGTGCGGGCCCGGACCCGTACCTCCGGCATCCTCGGCTATGCCCGCCTGCCCCTCGACGGCACCGCCACCATCCCCACCCCCGCCACAGACGGGAAGTTGGTCGTCGACGGCGAGTTCGGACCCAACTCCACACATCGGCTCCAGCACGTCCTCGGCCTCACCACCGACGAAATCTTCGGACCCGACACGGCCCGGGCGTTGCAGACCCGTGTCGGCGCGCCCTACCGGGACGGCACGTTCGACCGGGTCAACCCGACCCTCGTCCACCAGCACTGGCCGACCTGGATGCCAACCATCTACACGGCCGGCACAACCGGGTCACCCTCCTGGAAAGCCGTGCAAGCGTGGATCGGCACACCTCGGGACGGCATCCCCGGCAAGCAAGACGCGAAAGCCCTCCAAACCACGCTCAACACCCTGTAGAAAGGACACCCCCCATGTGGACCCTCGCCTTCTGGAAGAACACCGCCGAACGAGCCATCAAAACCCTCGCCCAAACCATGGCCGTGATGCTCGGTGCCGACGGTTTCGGCCTCCTTGACGCGGACTGGGCGACCCTCGGCTCGGTTGCGGGCATGGCCGCGCTCCTGTCCGTTCTCACCTCGATCGGATCGGGACTCAAAACCGGGGGTAATCCCTCTCTCACCAACACCGAGGAACTCACCCCCCGGCCCGCCGCCACCACGGAGGAGGACCTCGCATGAACCCGCTCGTCACCGACATCGGCGGCATCCTTGTCGCCCTCATCGGCTGCGTCGGCGTCGTCCTCGTCGGCCTCGTCCCCATCATGGTTTCCACCCGTCGCAGCGTCAGCGAAGTCCGGGACCAAGTCTCCAACAACCACACCAAACCAGGCTCGGACTCACCCGCCCCACCCAACCTCCGCGTCCAAATGGACCTCATCCAAAAAGACGCCGAAGGAGTCTACGCGAAACTCGACGCCCTCGCCGACGAACAGAAACAATTAAACTCGGAACACCGCGAGTACCGGGCCGGGAACGACGCTGTCATCCTCGAAATCCGCCAAGCCCAACAACAAAACATGCAAATGACCATGGCCGCCATCAACGCATTGCAACAAGGACTCACCGGCCTCAACCAAACCGTCGCCAACCTCCTCACCACCGTCACACCCCACCGAGAATAGAGCTAGCCGTCTGACTCGTCCTCCCGGTCGGCTGGGCTCGTGATCCTGGCGGGTGGAACCCGGCTTAAGGACAGCGGCAAGACCGCGAGTTGCAGGAGGCCGCACAAAGCGTTGAGGATCGCATGCGTATGAGGCCACACGTAGGAGAGCAGTTCCTCTGCCAGTGCGTGGTCAAGGACATTCCCGGGTGACACGCCTTCTCGAAGTTCCAGATCAAGCGCGACCTCGAACCACGCCGGACTCCCCTCGACGGGCCGTCCATCCTCTCCACTGTCCAGAGCCCGGAACACGCACCTGAGCCTTGTGGAGTCCTCAGGCACGCTGTCGACACTGAACGCCAAGGTCATATGCGCTTCCCCGGAAGGTCGTCTGCCCGAGATCGACGCGGGGAGCATCCTGACAACCCTCTCGGAGATGTCTACACCGCTCATGCCGGAACTGCCTCCTTTCCTGGCTGATAGGTGATAACGGTCTCTCTCGGTGCCCGGCCAGTGCGCTCCAGCGAGTCCGGATGAACCGACGAAATCGTGATCACAGGCGTCATCCCAGTCCCGTCATCGTTGAGGTACGGGATGCTCTCAAGCTGGACGAAGACCCCCGTCGGACGCGTGGGCGTCACCGCGTCGTCGATCACACGAGTCCTCGTCCTGACATCGACGGACACCGCGTAACGAAGCACGGTGGAGAACGTCGGGTTCACGTCGTACCGCTCGAACTCCGCGACGGCAGGCTGGGAAACACCCATGCGCTCCGCGACTTGCGCCTGGGACAATCCGTGTCTCTTCCGCGCAGCCACAAGACTACGCAGGAAATCAGCTTGATCCTGCGCAACGGCTTCAGCACGGTCCGCGACGCGCGGGTCAACCTTCCCAGTCCTCATAAGCTAAACCCTATACCCTCCCAACGAGCCGACGACTCACAGCGTGACCATCTCACAACTGATAGATCGCCCATCTCAACCGGGCCTCGTCACCGTAAATGGCGACCGCTTTCCCAATGTCCCGCTGTTGGGCTTCCCTCGTACGCCCGTTATCACCGGGAAACACAACCTTCTCGTGGGCGTGAAGCCCCACCACGGCGTGAGGAAACGTCTGTGGCTCGCAGTGGATGAGGCGCACATGCACCCTCTTCGCTACCTGGTGACCAGTCAGGTCCCGTTCAACTACTTCCACGTTCTGCCACCTGATCTCGAACAGATCACTCTGAAGAACCCTATCGAGGGACTTCACATGATCCACGGGCTCAAGCCGCCCAGCCATCGCATCCTTGATTCGTTGACGAAAGATACCGACAGTGATGCTCTCGGTGAACGGAGTCCACACCCGAGCCCCAGTGTCAACCGCGCACATGAGCGCCTCAACCGCCTCCTCCACTCCCTGCTGGCTGGAAGGACAACCATGCCAATAGAACCGCACCGGAGCCAGACCGCTACAAACCGATGACCGCTCACCAATCATGCTCCGCCCTACCGTCTAGACCCACGTAACGAACACATACTAGCCCGACTCATCACGACCACGCCGTCCGTCCTCCTACCCGCCAATCGGCGCGATCGCCAACCGAGTCATACGGCGCCGGACCCACGCCCCACCACAACGCACTGCTCCGCGTCTCGTCTCTTGACCCACGCGACGAGCGACTCGTGAGAGATGAACCACTGCCGCCCGTCCTTGAACCCGAAGTCACCAGACGCGCAGAGCGCCCTCACCCGGTCTTGCGACATGCCGAGCTCAACCGCGGCCTCCGTGATGTTGTACACCGTCTTCGCCATATCCTCGCCCTACTGGGCGGGGATCATCGCCGACACCCGGTCCATGACTTCATCAAGGTGGGACCGGGCAACCTCCTGGTATCGCATCGCCATGTTCGGGGTCGTGTGGCCGGCCATGGCCTGCAACTCCTTGATGGTCGCGCCCGCGATACCGGCGTTCGTCATCGCGACGTGACGAAGATCATGGAACGTGATGCCCGGCTCCCAGTCAGGCAGGGGAATGCGGCCCTTCTTCCCCTGATGGGCCGTCATCACTTTGTCCCACTCAGACTGGGGAGCGAGCGCCCGGATCGCCGCGGACCGGAACGCCCGGTTCCACCGGCCGTCGTGGACAGTCTCATCGTCCTCGGTCGAGATCACCAGCGACTCCGGGAGCGGACCGACCCAGTCGCGCAGGTGCGCCTCGACAGCGGGGATGAGGGCTGAAGGGATCGGCACCCGGCGTTGTCCGGCGTCGGTCTTCGTCGGCCCGATGATGAGCCGGGTCCCGGCCCTCGCAACCGCCCGGTCGATGACGATTGTTCCCACCGTTGTTTCCTTCCCGCCGCGGGTCTCGGTCCTGATGACGATGTCTTTACGACGGAGCTCACGGACTTCCCCGGAACGCGGCCCGCACCACGCCGCGAGGAGCACCCCGATGCGCCACCGGGGTGGCATTTCGTCCGCGACCAACTGCACAGCCGCTGGGTCTGGCGGGTCGATCGACCGTTGCTTGGACGGTTTACCCGCTCCTTTGACGGCGCACGGATTCTCCTTCAGGAGACCGTCCTCCACCGCCGTGTTCAAAATGGTACGGAGAAGCGAGTACGCCTGGTCGTCACTACGGGACCCGTCGAGCTTGCGCCACCACGCGGCAATCATCTGCCGGGTGAGCCTCCTCAACGAAGTCTCCCCGAGCACGGGCGCGATCCGCAACCGGATGTGCCGCTCATACTGCATCCACGTCGTCTCACGTATCTTGGTCACCGCCATCCACTGGTCCATGTACTCGTCCAGCGTCAACCCAGTGCCCAGCGCGGCCGCCTTCCTCTGCTCGGGCGACACCCAATCCTCAGGCTTTGTGGACTCCATCAGACGACGCTCCTGGTTCAGCCACTCCTCGGCTTCACCCTTGCGCGTGTACGTTATTGGGGCGTTGTGCCGACTCCGGTCGTGACCGACAAAGGATGCCTGCCATTTTCCCGACCTCATTTGCTTGAGCTTCCCGAAGCCCCGACGCGGTCTTGTTGTGGTCTCCATGGACTCACTGTACGACACGCCGTGTGTTTTTGCACCCTAACCGCACCCTACGGATGCATCTGGAGGTTGGTATGTGACTACGCGGGACTCGGAGAGGTGAGTCTAAAAGTCCTTGTGAAACGCAAAATCCCCTAGTCGATTGACTAGGGGAAAATGTGCGCGAGAGAGGAGTTGAACCTCCACCCCGTTAACCGGGACTGGCACCTGAAGCCAGCGCGTCTGCCATTCCGCCACTCGCGCGCTCGCAAAACATTAGCACACCGAAGCGCCAAGGGCGAACTGTGCGTACCAGATCCCGGGCGGTACCTCGTCTCGACGGTTGATTCCAAGCCATGTGCGGCCATCTCACGCCAAGGACGGTGTTGAGGGAGCGAAGTGACCGAGCACCCTGAGCGCGATCTGACCACACAGCCCTCGGCGTCAACCGTCTCCCTCAACCTGTGCTAGCGTGAGGAACATGATCGCCCGAGACCGTACCCGACCCGTTCCGCGGGGAGTGGTCTCGCTGTGTTGTCGAATGCGTTGAGAGCGCTCCGCCAAGTCCCGCCCCTCCCTCTCTGACTCCGCCCGACCCCAATTGACAAGGAACATCATGACATACCATCCCGATACCGTGACCGTCCACGCGGGCCAGGAGACCGCCGATCCGACGACCGGTTCCCTCGCCGTGCCGATTTACCAGACGGTCGCGTACGCCTTCGAGAGTACGGGGCACGCCGCCGACCTGTTCGCCCTGCGGACGCCGGGCAACATCTATGGCCGGATCATGAACCCGACCGAGGATGTTTTCGAGGCCCGGATGAACGCGTTGGAGGGTGGAGTGGGCGCGCTCGCCACGGCCTCCGGGGCGGCGGCGGTCACGTACGCCGTCCTCAACCTGACGTACGCGGGCGACAACATTGTGGCGCTGTCGACGCTCTACGGCGGTACGTTCGCCCTGCTCGCCCACACGCTGCCACAGTACGGGATCGAGGCGCGCTTCGTCGACCCGGCGAAGCCCGGGGATCTCGCGCGCTACGTCGATGACAAAACGAAACTCGTCTTCGGGGAGACGCTCGCCAATCCGGCCGGCAACGTGATCGACCTCGACGCCTGGGCTGAGGCGACTCACGCCCTCGGCCTGCCCCTGCTCGTCGACAACACCATTCCCACCCCGATCCTCGCCCACGTCTTCGACCACGGGGTCGACGTGTCGATCCACGCGGCGACCAAGTACATCGGCGGGCACGGTACGACGCTGGGCGGCGTACTCGTCGATTCCGGTCGCTTCGACTGGGCCGCGCATTCCGAACGTTTTCCGGGTTTGACCAGGCCAGACGCCGCCTATCACGCCACGGTGTGGCCCGAGGCGGCCGGGGCTGCCGCGTACATCACCCGTGCCCGGACAATCTTGCTGCGCAACACCGGCGCGACCATCGCCCCCCTGAACGCGTGGCTGTTATTGCAGGGACTGGAGACGCTGAGCCTGCGGATCGAGCGGCACTCCGCCAACGCGCTCGCGGTCGCGCGCCACCTCGAATCGCACCCCGACGTCGCCTGGGTCAGCTATCCGGGCCTCGACTCGTCGCCGTACAAAGCGGTCGCTGACCGGGTCTTCACGGGTCGAGGGTACGGGGGGGTGATGAGCTTCGGCCTCAAGGCCGGGCGCGCCGCCGGTGGCCGCTTCATCGACGCGCTCCAGTTGTTCCGGCACGTGGCGAACATCGGTGACGCGAAGTCCCTGGCCATCCACTCCGCGACAACGACCCATTCCCAGCTCTCCGATGAAGAACTGGTCGGAGCCGGCGTACCGCCTGAGGCGGTACGCCTGAGCATCGGTATCGAGTTTGTGGACGACCTGATCGAGGATCTCGACCAGGCGCTCGTGAAATCGCGCGGTGAGGAGGCACGATGAAGTATTTCGAAAACATCACCCGGGCAATCGGGCGGACGCCACTCGTCCGGATCAACAAGCTGTATTCCCCGTCGCAGGCCCTCGTACTCGCCAAACTTGAGTTTTTCAACCCGGCCGGCTCGGTGAAAGACCGGGTCGGGGTGAGCATCGTGGACGCGGCTGAGGCGACCGGTTCGTTGCGGCCGGGCGGGACGATTGTGGAGGCGACGTCGGGTAACACGGGGATCGCGCTCGCCTGGGTGGGCGCGGCGCGGGGGTACCACGTGATCCTGACCATGCCCGAGACCATGAGCGTGGAGCGGCGGCGGCTGCTCGCGGCGCTCGGCGCGGAGGTCGTCCTGACCCCCGGCCCGGAGGGTATGCAGGGCGCGCTCGACCGGGCCGAGCAGATCGCCGAGGGTACGGTGGGAGCCATTCTGGCTCATCAGTTCAGTAATCCGGCCAACCCGGCGATTCACCGCTACACGACGGCCGAGGAGATCTGGCAGGACACGGACGGCGAGGTGGATTACCTGGTCGCGGGCATTGGCACCGGTGGTACGGTGAGCGGTGTCGGGCAGGTCCTCAAGGACCGGCGCCCCGGTGTCGTGATCGTGGGCGTCGAACCGGCGGAGTCGCCGCTGTTGAGTGCGGGCCGCGCCGGCCCGCACGGGATCCAGGGGATCGGTGCCAACTTCGTACCACCCATCCTTGATCGTGACGTGCTGGACGAGGTGGTGACCGTCGAGTCGGCCACGGCCAGGTCCTGGGCGCGGCGGGCGGCGCTGGAGGAAGGGCTGTTTGTGGGTATCTCCGCCGGGGCCGCGTTGGCGGCGGCGGGGGAGATCGCGCAGCGTCCGGAAGCGGCGGGCAAGACGATGGTGGTCATCGTTCCCGACGCGGGCGACCGGTACCTGTCGACCCCGCTTTTCACGGAAGAGACCGCAGGCTGACGACCATGTTGACGCTACGGGGTATCACGGGACGGATTGGCGAGGACCTGGCCACGGCCATGCGGGAGGACCCGGCCGCCACCTCAAAGGTGCTGGTCGCGCTGACCTATCCCGGCATTCACGCGGTCTGGGCGTACCGTGTCGCCCATCGCTTGTGGGTCCGGGCGCGCCCGCTGCAGCCCTGGGCCCGGGTGCTGTCGCAGCTCGCCCGCTTCTTCACCGGCATCGAGATCCACCCAGGCGCCACGATTGGGCGGCGGTTTTTCATCGACCACGGCATGGGTGTGGTCATCGGTGAGACGGCCGAGATTGGTGACGACGTGTTGATGTACCACCAGGTGACCCTGGGTGGCCGCTCGCGGGGCCGGTTCAAGCGGCACCCGACCGTCGGCAACCGGGTTCTGCTCGGGGCGGGCGCCAAGCTCATCGGGCCGATCACGGTCGGCGACGACGCCAAGATCGGGGCGAATGCCCTAGTCGTGGACGATGTGCCACCAGGCGCTGTCGTCGTTGGTGCCCCGGGCAAGAAGCACATCGGCGACGTCGTTGCCTGACCCCGCGGGGCGTGACCCGTCCGCTCATGACCCCGTCTCGCCTCCCGCAGATCGGACACGCAAAAGGGCACCCGCCTCGGGGTGCCCTTTTCTGGTGGCTTGATCAGCGCTGGGACCGGACGAACCCGGCGGCTTCGGCGGCTTCCTCGGAAGCGAACCAGACGTCACCGGTTGTCCGGGCGTATCCAGCCGACCCGGCGATGTGGTACTTCATCGAACGGGTGTTGCCCTTGATCGTGTAGTCCTCGGGGGGATTGGGTCCGGCGTAGGACCCCTCACCGAAAGGGGACGCATCCCCCTCCTCGGCGGGTGCCTCGTCAGACGGTGCCTCGGCGGGAGCGGCTTCGGGGGTTTCGTCAGCCGGTTCTGCCTCGGCCTCCACTACCGGTTCCTCGAAGACGACGTCGATTTCGTCGAGTACGCCGTCGATCTCGTAGTCATCGTCGGGGTAGACGTACGGTTCGTCCGGTTCGTAGGCTGCCCAGTCCTCGCGACTGCCCAGGAAAGTCCGTACGGCCACCGCAAGCGCTCCGACAACCGCTCCAACTGCGGCGAGCGTCGCGATTGTCTTGGTCTTGCTGGATTTCTTGGCTTTGACCAACTCGACCTTGAGCGTTTCGACGGATGTACCCGTACTCTCATCGAGTTGGGCGAGGAGTTCGCGCGCCTCCTGCCCGGCCGGTGTGGCGGCGGCCTCGTGGAGTACGCGGACCAGCTTGGGCAGAAGATCGTCTTGGACCGCCCGCTGGGCGCGTTCGACGGCTGGGGTCACTTTCGTGAGAGCGGAGTTGACGGTGGGCTGGAAGCGTTCGACGGTGTCCGCCGCAAACCCGGCGGCCCGACGCTTGGCTTCTTTCGCGGCCTCCAGCGCGTCATCGGCGACTGGTCCCACCTTGTGCGCAGCGGTTTCCAACAGCGGTGTGACCCGTTCCACCACCTCTTCCCAGGCTGCGGAACCGGCTTCTGCGACCGTTTTTGCCTTGTCAGCGGCAGTTTCCAGGATGTCTTCTTTATGAATGATCATTGTAATCCTCACGTTCCATTCTCCAGATGGAGTACGTTTAGTTTACTGCGATCTCTCGCTGCCTGGACCCTGACATACCCCTGAATCTAGTTGTACGGACAAATGCCGGAAAGTGGGCGAACCGATAGGATGGGCATAAAGATAGATGGAAAGGAAGGACTGACATGACACAAGCCACTCTTCACACCAATCACGGGGATGTCGTGATCGACCTCTTCGACGACTACGCCCCGGTCACCGTCGCCAACTTTGTCGGGTTGGCGAACGGTACGAAGGAGTTCATCGGCGCGGACGGCCAGAAGACCACGGGCCACTTCTACGACGGGCTGATTTTCCACCGCGTCATTGATGGTTTCATGATCCAGGGCGGCGACCCACAGGGCGACGGCCGCGGCGGCCCGGGGTACCAGTTCCGCGACGAGTTCCACCCCGATCTTGTCTTCAACCGCCCGTATCTGCTTGCCATGGCCAACGCCGGGCCGGGGACGAACGGTTCGCAGTTCTTCATCACGGTCACCCCGACGCCGCATCTCAACCGGCGGCACACGATCTTCGGCGAGGTGACCGACGCCCAGAGCCAGGCCGTCGTCGACGCGATTGCCAAGGTCCGGACGGGCCGGAACGACCGGCCGGTCGAACCCGTGGTCATCAACTCGGTCGACATTAAGTAGAACCGCCGGCTCCGGCGTGGACCGGCCACCCCCAGATACCGTCGATGTCCAGCAGCCGGACGCCTGGTTGCTCCATCCACGCGGCGACGAGTTCCGCCTCTTCGAGGTACCCACGGGGTGCTTCGGCGCCCGGGTGGGGTGGGACGATGGTCCGGGCGCCCCGGACGGCGGCGTCCGCCACCCGTTCGGGGTTGTCGCCCACGTGGGCGACGGCGGCGGCCGCCAGTTGTCCGTACCGGATAACGTGGATCTCCCACGCGTCGCCCACCCGTCGGGCGGCCACGATCTGCGGGCAGCCCGCCAGGGATTGCAGCCGCGCCTGACGGCGGAACGCCGCCTCCACGACGCGGAAGCGGGTAAGCGTCTCGCCGGCCTCCTCGTACCGGCACTGCTCCGACAGCGTGCCGATGCTCTGGAAGCACGCCTGCCGGACTAGTCGGACATCGCCGGCGAGGGCGACCCCGGCCGCCCGGACGATGGCGGCGTACGCGGGTAGGCTCTGGCCGGTGCACGGCGCTCCGCACGCGCCCAACTCGGCGAGAGCGCACGGCTCCCGGTGGGCCGCGGCTGAGAGTTTGTCCTTGCACACCCGGAGGGGAAACGCCGCGGACAGGGCCAGGACCGCCTGCTCGGCAGCGGCCTTACCGCCCAGCGGCCCGAAGTAGCGCGCGTGGTCGTCCAGTTGCTTGCGGACGATCGAGAAGCGTGGGATGGGCTCGGGTGTGATTTTGATCCAGACGTGGTGGGGTTGCTTGCTCCGGCGGTTGTACGGCGGCTGGTGCGCCGCGATGAGCCGCAACTCGACAATGGCCGCCTCCAAAGCCGTGGCGCACTCGATCGCCTCCACCCCGGTGGCGAGCGCCACCATTTCCTCCATGCGGGGCCGCGTTTCGGAGGCGGTGAAGTACGTGGCCACCCGCCGCCGGACCTGCTTCGATGTCCCCACATAGAGGTATTTCCGCTTCTCGACCTTGTCACGAACGAAGAAGTACACCCCTGGCCCCGCCGGCAACTGGGTTGCCCAGGCGTGTTTGGCACGGCGCGAGCGGGAGATGGTGTGAGAGAACTGGAGGAGGTCCTCGATTGTGTGGACCCCCTGGTTGCCGACCAGTGAGAACAGGGCGTGGAGCACGTCGACGGTGGCGCGCGCGTCGTCAAGGGCGCGGTGACTAGGGGTGACTGCCGTCCCGAAAAACTCCGCCAACGTCCCGAGGCGGTAGTTCGGGACCTCACGGCGCGGGACGATGTGACGGGCCAGTGTGACAGTGTCGAGCACGGTCGGGGACGGCCACTCGTACCCCAGATTCTTGGCCGCCCGCAGCAGGAAGCCCATGTCAAAACTGGCGTTGTGAGCGACCATGACGCACCCACGGCAGAACTCGATGAGCGACGGGAACACCTCGCGCAGGGGCGGCGCCGCCGCGACCGCGCGGTTGGTGATCCCGGTCAGGGCCGTGATGAACCCGGGGATCGCCGTCCCCGGGTTGACGAGCGTCTGGAACTCGCCCAGAATTTCGCCGCCGCGGCTCTTCACCGCGCCGATCTCGGTGATCCGCGAGTCGTGGGCCGTGCCCGTCGTTTCCAGATCGACGACACAGAAGGTGACCGCGAAAAGCGGTGTGTCGATGTCGTCGATGCGGGGTTGGTCGGGGTTGTCGTACCGGTCCGCAAACGTCGGTACCCACGACCCGTCGTCACCCTCGAGACTGCCCTCAACGAAAACCATGGCATCCACCCTATGCCACCCCGCGGACAGAAAATGTCGGAGGTGGCTGCGAGGCTTGGGCTATGAGTAAAACGACGAGTTACGTGATCGATTGCACGGCGTGCCGGGCCGGTTCGGCCGCCTGCGACGACTGTCTGATGTCCTTTATCGACGATCCGGCGTACGGCCAGCCGGTGCGGTTCAGCGAGGAGGAGCGGGCGGCCCTGGGCATCATGGCTGAGGTGGGTCTGATCCCGCAGTTACGTCTGGTTGGGTGAGCGGGTTTATGCCAACGACCGTAACCACTGCCGCAACGTCCAGGTCGCCCGGACATCGTCTTCGTTGTACTGCAGCACGCGGACTTTCGCCGCCTCCCGGGCGTGGGAACTCGGTCCGTGGATGGCATCGGCAAACCAGAACTGGGAGTTGAGGCCGCTGGGGTCGGGATCGCGCCAGGTGAAGCCCGGTCCGGCGGTCGCGACCGCTTTGAGTCCGAGCCCCTCGACGCCGAAGAAATGCTCCCGCACAACGGGCAGCAGGTCGACGAAGTGATCGGCCGCGAACTCCTCCAGCCAGTCGAGGTCGCTCGGTGCCCGGGCGCTCCGGGCGAACCGCCGCAGGGCGGCGACCTCGTAGGCCGAGTAGTGCCACACGAGAACACTCGCCCCGTCCAGTCCGGCGATGTAGGTACGTAACCACGTCGCCACCTCCATGGCGAGCTCCAGTTCGCGGGCCGGGGTCATGGCGAGGAAGCGGTGGAGCGGGTGGTACACCGGGGGCTCGGCACTTCGGCGGTCGTGGACGAGGAAGCCCCAGAGGTACGAGTGGTTGTCGGCCGAGTTCTCCAAGTCCATGTCGATCTCGACATCGGCGGCGGGCAACTGGATGGGGTCCTCGCCGAGACGCTCAAGCATGACCCCTTCAGACAGCAGTCGGCCCCGGTGGGACGCGAGCCGGAGCCGGGTCTCCGCGCCGGCCCGGTGGGCGACCTTCGGCAGGTAGGCGGGGAGGAGAGCATCAATATCGCTCATGGCGAGGTCACCGATGGTCGAGATACCCAGGTTGCGTAGGCTCATGATTTCGCGAGCGTCGAGCGGCGAGCGCTCGATGAGCAGTGAAATGTCGTCTGACAAGGAGGAACGACACTGTGGCCACCATTCGCAGGACTCGCACTCCGCGATCCGGACCGGCGACGCCACCAACTCCGGATCGTCCGGCGAGCCGGTTTGCTGCAACGCGCGCTCCGCCACGCGGACGCGGAAGCGGTGCTCGTGTTGGTAACGCGCGATCGGGGTGTACCGGTGCCAGGCGTGTGAGGAGGTGTAGGAGAAGGTACGGATGAGCTTCTCGGTCAGGTTGATCCACGTGACGGCGCACCCGTGTGGCTTGCCGGACATGTCCGTCCCGATGACCGCGCCCCAGGCGACTGGGCCGGCGAACCCGGCCGCCTTCAGCAGGTACCACAGGTGTGCCAACTGGAGGAGGTCGTCCGAGTGGGCCTCCACCCGGAACCGGTACCGGCTCTCGTGCACCTTCGCTGGCCGGCGCAGCCAGGCGATCTTGGTCCCACCCTCACCCTTGGCGTTGAGCGCCAAGACGCTGTGGTCTTTGATGATGACCGGGTAGTACGCCGGGTGACCGGGCTGGTTGTCCCAGAACAGGAGATCCGCGGTCCCGCACCGATGTTTGTCCCAGTCAATCGGCAGGTCGGCCCCCATGATGATGGGCCACGACTCCGACATGGCGGTCACACACGCCTCGATCCGGTCCTCGGCCGGTGGCAGATCTCGCAGGTCCTTGACCAGCCGGGGGTGCCGGTCGAGGAGGAACTGGGTCACGGTGGCGCGGTGCGAACTCGTCTCCCGGAAACGTTCCACCAGGTCGGCGTCGATCGGGCCCGGCGCCTCCGCCAGCGGGTTGAACGTATTCTGCGTCTTGACCGGGCACGTGATGGCCGCGTACTGGTCGAGGGCGAAGGGCGGGCACGCCTCGTTCATGGCCGGACGCCCCGGTGCAGCGTGACGATGCCGAAGGTGAGATTACGCCACTCGATGTCTACCCAACCGGCCGTTTCCAGCATGACGGCCAGGCCGCGCTGGTCCGGCCACGCGAGGATGGAGTCGCACAGGTAGGAGTACGCCGGGGCATCGGTCGAAAAGAGGCGTGACAAGGACGGAATGACGTGTTTCAGCCAGACCCGGTGGAGGCAGCGGACGAGCGCGTTCGTGGGCGTCGAGAACTCACACACGACGAGCGTTCCGCCTGGTCGGACAACTCGCAACAGTTCGAGCAGTACGGCGTTGGGGTCCCGGACGTTGCGCAGGCCGAAACTGATGGTGGCCGCGTCGAAGACTCCGTCACCGTACGGCAGGCGGAGCGCGTCGCCCACGACGAAACGACGGTTCGGGTGGCGGCGACGGCCTTCGGCGACCATCGCCTCGGTGAGGTCGGTCGCGACCACTGTCGCTCCCGCGCGCGCGATGGGTAGCGACGACGCCCCCGTGCCCGCCGCCAGGTCAAGGATGACCTCTTCGGGCTTGGGGCACAACGCCTCCGCGACCTCGCGGCGCCACTTCCGGTCCTGGCCGAGCGACGTGATGTCGTTCATCAGGTCGTACCGGGGCGCGACCGACGAGAACATCGCGGTGACATTGGCGGGGTGCTTGTCCAACCCGGTGGGTTTCCTGTGCCAAAAGTACCTCACCGGTCTAGATTGCCACCATTTGGGCGCAAGTGTGAAACTGAGCGACGTTAGCGCCGGCTCGCGTACTTCGCGCCAAAACTGGCACCATAATCGCGGATCGCGCCAATTTTCAGGCCCACCGGATCGGCGGGGCCCCCTGAGCGTCTAGGAGGGCATTGGCGCGGGAGTACGGACGAGAGCCGAGGAACCCCGCGTGGGCTGACAAGGGCGAAGGGTGGGCACTGGCCACGATAGGGGTATCACCCAGAAGCGGTCGGAGTATCCCGGCGTCGCGCCCCCACAGGATGGCGACGAGTGGCCCGCCCCGCGCGACCAGCGCCCGGATGGCCGCCTCGGTCACCGCCTCCCAGCCCTTGCCGCGGTGCGAACCGGCCTTGCCGGGCTCCACGGTCAGGACTCGGTTGAGCAACAGGACTCCTTGCTCGAACCACGGCGTGAGATCCCCGTTGGGTGGCGGCGGCACGCCGAGGTCAGCGGTCAACTCCGCGTACATGTTCCGCAGCGAGCCAGGCAATGGCCGGACGTTCGCCCCGACGGAAAACGATAACCCGACCGCGTGGCCGGGCGTCGGGTAGGGGTCCTGTCCAACAATGAGCACCCGGACCTGCGCCAGCGGGAGCGTGAAGGCTCGCAAAACATTGGGTCCGGCGGGGAGGTACGACCGCCCGGCGGCCAACTCGGCCCGCAGGAAGTCGCCCATCGCGTGGATCTGGGGCTCCACCGGCGTCAGCGCCTCCGCCCAGTCGGGTGCCACGATCTCGCGAAGCGGTGCCATTAAACCTCCAGTCGTAAAGGAAGTGCTGACGACACATGGTAAGTCAGTGGTTCCTAAAGGGCCAGTTTACGCGGTCGGTGGGGTGGCCGTGATCCCTCCCAAACCCCCGTCGTTTTGCCCGTCCGGAGGGGGTTGCAGGGGTTAGGACACGCGAATCTGGCGGTTTTCCGGGCCTAACCCCTGCACTTCCTCCTTGAGGTGCTCATGATACCGGGTATTGCGGGATAACGCCCGAGCGGTGGCGGTACCTCAACCCGGTTCACGCCCCGACCGGGGGCCGGACGCCGGCGGGGGTCCGCCACGTCAGAGCTAGGGCCACCACGAAGAACACGATCCCGGCGCCCCAGGCCCACGTCATGGAGGCGACATCCAGGATCGCCCCGGCCACCAGTGGTCCCACGATCCGCCCGATGTCGCCCGCCATCTGGAAGGCCGCCAACCCCGCGGGGGTGGACACGGGCACGGTGTCCGCGAGCAGGGCCTGGCTGGCCGAGTACGCCGCCTGGGCACTGATGGCATATATACACAGTATGACCACGAGCACCCCGTACGACCGTGTCCACGCCAGCCCGCCCGAGGCGAGGACCACCACCGTACCGCCCGCCACCATCATGAACCGGCGTCCCAGCCGGTCCGTACCCCAGCCGGTCAAGGGTAAACACGCGGCTTGGGCAACCGCTGCCACCGCGAAGGCAATCCCGGCCCACACGGTCGAACGGTGGGCGACCTCGACGACGAAGAGGGGTACGAGCAGCGCCCGGACCCCGTCCGACTGCCAGCCGCTCGCGAAGCTCATCATCACCACGGCCCGGAACCGCCGGTCCCGGACCACCTCGCGCAGGCCGACGGTCACGTCACGCCAGACGGTCCGTTCCTCGACGGGGGTCCGGGGTAACAGCACCACCAGCGCCACGGCGGCGCCACACAGGGTCACCGTGTAGAAGAAGAACGGCGCCCGGATCGAGATCGCCGCGATGAGGCCGCCGAGGGCCGGGCCAGCCATGCCGCCCAAGACGAAGCCGCCGCCGGAGATGGCGTTGGCGCGCCCGCGCAGGGGCGGTGGTACGGCGGCGAAGAGCAGTGCCATCGAGCTCACCCCGTACAGCGCCGAGCCGAACCCCGACAGCCCGCGCCAGGCCAGGATGCCCCAGTACGAGTTGGAAACGCCGATCCCGAGCGTTGTCGCCGCGACCAGGAGGTTGCCGGCGATGGCCAACTCGCGTGGTCCGATCCGGCGCAGCAGGCGGCTGCACACCGGCATGGTTATCAGGCGCAGAATCGAGAGTGACGACACGACGAGCCCGATGAGAAAGCTGGAGACCCCGAAGGTTCGCGCGTAAACGGGCAGTACGGGGGACATGACGCCGAACCCGATGGCGATGAGGAACCCGACGACGGCGAGCACCCAGACCTCTCGGGGCAGTGGGAGGCGGGTACCCCCGGCCGTGTCAGCACCCATGGCAGTACCTTATCGCGCGCCGGTCGACGGCCGTGCGGCACCCCCGACCATTTGTGCGCGTTGTCTGCGTGGTGGTTGAGCGGGCCGGACACAGTATGACGGCGGTACCAATTATCGACCCGTCAATGACGATATTACTGTGATAGTAGCTGTCGGCCGAAGAAGTCGCGGCGGCGTGAATTATGATACCATTGAAGTGAAAGGGGTATCGGTCCTCCATCACCGGCGCATTGGCTTGTGGTGGGGGATCAAGCGGACTATCCCATCCCCCATCTCACAGAAATCAAGTCTGCGCGATAATTACGTAAGATATCGCCAAGGAAGCTCAATGATCTATTGACGCTATCGAGATGCCAGAGTACTATCCTAATATCCGTCCAGGTGGGAGGGATACAAGGATGTGCAGCAGGGCACTAGGACTAGAAAGTTGACGGAGGGGTATTTCATGGCAAACCACACACACAGGCGCCTGATTGCCGGTATGGCGGCGGTAGCAACGATGCTTTCGGTAACGGGATTGATGGGTCTGACCGACCTCGGCGAAGCGGCGGGGGTGGTGTCCAGGGCCCAAGCGGCGACGCCGGAAGCGGCAGTCCTGACCCCGGCGGGACAGCCGCTGGTAGCTCAGTTGACCCAGCCCGCCACGCAGGGCTCGACGGATTTCCAGCACTACAACTACTTCTGGAACAATGACAGTTATGCCAACCACTACGCGACACTCCAGGAAGCGGCCGCCGCGATTTCGGAACATGCGGTGGGTAACCAGAGTCCCACGCTGTCGTCCGCGGAGTCGCCGGCCGTGATCCTGATGGGTGACACGATGCGGTGGGGCATGGCCTACGCGGTGGGCCAGACGCTGGCCACGAACATCAACACGATCTATGTCAACGGTCAAGCCCAACCGGGCTGGCTCATGCGTGACGGGGCGTACAACATCTGGTCACCGATGTACGAGGACCCGGCCGGGACCCCCTTGTTCGGCCCGACGACAACCTACGCCGACACTGGAGTCCTCATTCCGGATCCGTTGAATTTGGCGGAACTCTCCGTGGAACAGGCTCCCCTTTCAAGCGGGCTGCCGTGTGCGAACAGCGACTGGGTGTACGTCGGACCGACGTCGACGGCGCCGGGTGGGACAGGGTACGAAACGACGACGAGTGATTATCAACAATGGTACTATCCCGCTGGGGATGGTACGCAAGGCCGGTGGTACTATCGCGGAGGCTACCAGGAGGGTGTTCGTGACGTCACCATTGACCCTGGGGTGGTGTCCTCTGGCAGAACACCTACCACATCCGATCTCAAGGAAAACTCTTTGTATAATGCGTGGTGTGTCGGGCCCCTCGACTTCTACGTGACCTGGAATCCCCAAACCCCGACCCCAGTCGCGGAGGGGAACCGGGGCGGCATGCTGACCTCGACTGGCCAGACGTTCCTCGTCGACTCGACGCAGGAGATGCGGGACAAGTACGGCGTGTCTTTGTTTGCCAGCTCGAAAAACGTCACCGGCTCTGCGAACACCAGCGAGGTCTCGGCTGTGGCGCTGGATCCGAAGCTGACGGTCGTCAAAGAGATCTGCACGCTCTACGACGACGCACTGAAACCAATCTGCACCAAGGACAGTGATGCGGGCTGGGTCAAAGACTCCACGGCGGGCGACGGCGACGGCATTGAGCAGGGCTGGCTGCCGGCGGGCGTGACGGAGGTCATGTGGCGCGTCACGGGACAAAACACCGGCAATGTGCCTCTGGGCCACATTTCGGCGGTCGACAAAGTGACACTACAACCCCAGGCGGGTACCACGGCGCCGACGACTGTCACCAACAACTGTAATAATGCGCGCTTCGAGTACACGTTTGGCGGGGGCACGCAGATGTTCTACGACTACGCCTTCGGGTCCTCGGCGGAGCAGGCCGCCCTTGACGCATACTTGTGGATGCCGGGCGAGAGCGACTCGCTGGTGTGCACGACCGAGCTTTCCAGCCCGTTCTCGGGCACTATCTTGAACTCGGTGGGTTTGAACGCCGACTTTGACTGCCCCGGCTCTCAGGCCTACCGCTCGCCCAACTATCTGGATGAGAACGGCAATCTGGTCACCATGCAGCACCGGGATCGTTTTGTCGGTTTTGACAATGGCATCGTCAATCCGCCCGATTGGCGGGATCACCTGGAGGACTTCCACGCTGACGCCTATCCTGGCAAGGTACCTTCAAACGTTGACTCGGCGGAGGGAACCACGGTGACGCCGGCGATCAAGCTGACCAAGTGGGTCTGCGACGAAGCGTCGAACGGCGGGCCGTGTACGGCGGCGGGTGCGTTGGCCGACACCGATCTGGCGAAGATGGGCGGCGTCGTGGGGTCCAGCCCGGACAACCACCAAGGTACGACGGGCTTGACGTACGGTGTGACACAAGGTGCCGGTGTCGGTGGCTGGGCGAAGGAGGCCACGGTTCCCTACAACACCGCGGCCGACTGGCTCGTGGTCATCTCGAACACGGGTTCCACACGCCTCGATCTGGCGGGCGCAACGGTGACGGACCAGTTGGTGCAAGAGCTGGGGGCGTCGGGCGTGTCCTGCGGCCACCCCGCCAAGGGTGCGCTGTTGCCCGGTGAGTCGACGTACATGACCTGTACGACGACGAACATCACGAACACGGGGACCGTCAAGACCGGCGATGACGGGGCGAAGAGCGCGGCGTACGGCGAGCCGGGGTACAACGCCGGGACCGATACCGTGCTGAACCAGGTGAGCATCACCGGTGTGTCGGCGCAGTACATCAACCCAGATGGTTCGTACCTGCAACTCCTCAGGGACCCGACTCAGCCGGACACGTCGGCTAACCGGGTCACCGTGAACACCAACATCTCCGCCGCTGAGGCGAACTCGGCAGTGAATCCGGCGGTCAAGGTGACGAAGTACGTCTGCGAAACGGGTACGGGCTGTGCCCCGCCTGACCTCGCGAAACTCTCCGGGGTGACGAAGAACGCCGACGGTACGCTCACCGTGGCGGCGGGCGACCCGTCGGGGCCATGGGTCAAGCAGACCACGGTCGCCTACGACGGCGCTGCCGACTGGATCGTCGTGGTGACGAACATCGGCGACACCGCGCTCGCCGACTTCACCCTTAAGGACACGCTGGTGAAGACGTGGAATAGCGATGGCACTCCGGATGAGACGCAAGCCCTCTCCCCCGCTCTCGTTGGCACGGTGCCAACGGCTCTGGCCCCGGGCGACTCTATCTACTACACGGCGCAGACCACGGGCGTGGACACGTCGGAACCGTGGGACGCCGGGGTGCGGACCGATCCGGGCGCGATTGACCCGGTGTCCAAGGAGCCGACCTACCTCGTCGGCACGGACTGGGTCAACGAGGCGTCGGTGACGGCCCAACCCGTCGACACGGCCGGTGACCCGCTGCCCGCGGCGAACCTGGCCCCGGGCGCCCCCGCGGCGGACATGGCCAAGGTCACGTCGAACGAGTCGTCCGCCGAGGTGCGGGCGGGGTCGTTCGGCGTGGGCGACTATGTCTGGATCGACCAAGATCCGAGTGGCGCCAACGTCCCGACCAATAACGACGGCCTGCAGAACGGTCACGAGGTGGGGCTCGACGGGGTCACCGTCACGCTCTACCAGGACGTGAGCGGCGCGTGGACTAAGAAGGCCACGACGACGACCACGGCGGGCGGCTACTACTACTTCGACGAACTGGTGGCGGGTCGCTACTACGTCGCGTTTACGCTGCCGGGTACGGACTACGTCTGGACGAAGACGGGCGCTGGCAACGTCGCGCTCGACTCGGACGCAGTCCAGCCGGGTACGGCGCCGAACGACGCGACGCGGCAGTCGGCACCCTTCGACATCGGAGCGGGCAAGCCCAACATGGTGGCCGCGACCGACCAGAGCTTGCCGCTGGCGAAGTATCAAGCGATCGTGGGCGACGTGGCCGCCGACTCCATCAACCCGACGATCGACGCGGGTTTGGTGAAGCCGGCGCCGGGCATCGACATTGAGAAGTACGACGCCGCCGGACCGGTCGCCGGTGATCACGACTGGGGGACCCCTCCGGCGGTGCTCACACCCGGCACCCCGACGCCGATCACCTTCACGATCACCAACAATGGCAATGAACCTTTGGTCAAGATCACCGTGAGCGACAAGCCTGGGGCCGACTCGAGTACGCGGATGACCAACATCACCTGCCAGTTCCCGGGGGCGCCAGTCGCCGGGACGACCGCCACGTACTGGCCCGGCCCGTTCGCGGCGGGCGCCTCCTTCACCTGCACGGGTACGGTGCCTGCGCTGGCGAGTGGTGACGTCGAGGCCGACACGGCGACGGCGGCTGGCGAAGGACAGTACACCGGCAAGCCGGTGACGGACGACGACACCTGGCGCGGCGAGGTGCCGTCCTACGCGGTGGGCGATTACGTGTGGCTCGACACCAACAAGAATGGCATCCAGGACGCGGGCGAGACGCCGGTCAAGGGTGCGACGGTCTACCTGCTGGATGCGAGCGGGAACCGTCTGGCGACGACGACGACCGGCACGACCGGCTTGTACGTGTTTGACAAGCTCGCACCGGGGACGTACCAGGTGGGATTCGTCTTGCCGGTCGAGTACGCCGACTGGACGCTGCCTCTTCAAGGGAGCGACCAGGCGGACTCCGACGCCGTGAACGCCAAGGGCACGGACCGCCTCTCGCAGCCCTTCACGCTGGGCGACCCGGTCGCGGACCCGACGCTCACGAACATGACCCCGAAGGCTGGCTACACGCTGCAGTCGATCACGGCGGGCTACATCAACCAGACGATCGACGCGGGTGTGATCGGGCACGAGCCGGGCATCGACGTGACGAAGTACGACAAACTGACCGGCGACTGGGACGCGAGCCAGCCCGGTTTGCCGGCTGGCGACCACAACACCGCCGACGACCCGTCGCACCTGACGGCGGGCCAGACGACAACGGTCTACTTCACGATCAAGAACACGGGCGACGAGCCGCTGGTCAACGTTGTCGTGAAGGACAACCCGGCGGGCTCGCTTTCCTCGATGACCTGCTTCTTCGCCGGTGGGAGCGGGCCGGGTACGGTGGCAGTGAAGTCGGCCGATGGTACGACGTGGGAGGCGAAGTGGGCCGGTCCGCTGGCCGTCGGTGCCTCGTTCGACTGCCAGGGCACGGCGGTGGCGGTCCAGGCTGGTGACACGACGTCGGACACGGCGACAGCGAGCGGCGATGGCGTGTACTCCGGTGAACCGGCGAGCGACCACGACGACTGGAACGGCGAGGTGCCGGCCTACGCGGTCGGTGACTTCATGTGGGTTGACGCCAACCACAACGGCATCCAGGACGCCGGGGAGGCCCCGGTGCCCGGTGCGCCCGTCTACCTGCTCAAGGCGGACGGGAGCCCGTACCTCGGAACCGACGGCAAGCCGATGGCGACGACGACGGGCGCGGATGGCTACTACCACTTCGAGCCGCTGCCCGCGGGTAACTACCGGGTCGGGTTTGGCCTGCCCCCGAACGGGCCGAAGTACGGCTGGACGACGACCGGCACGGGTACGGCTGCGACCGACTCCAACGCCATCGAAGTCACGACGACGGGCCGGATGTCCGCGGTGTTCACCCTGGGTGACCCCGTGGCCAACCCCGCGCTCACGAACATGGCCCCGGTGGCGACGTACCCCTACCGTACGGCAATCAAGGATGCCGACGTGACGTACGTCGATCCGACGCTTGACGCGGGTGTCTACCTCCCCGAGCCGGGCATCGACATCGAAAAGACCTCTGCCACGGGCGACCATGACTCCGGTACCACGCCGGCGGTCATGAAGCCCGGGGAGTCGGTACCCATCACGTTCACGATCACGAACGAGGGTGACGAACCGCTGGTCAACGTTGTGGTGACGGACACGCCGGCCGGCACGATGGCCGACATGACCTGCTTCTTCGGCGGGTCGAGCCAGCCGGGTACGCCGGCGCAGAAGTCGGCTGACGGCAAGGCCTGGGAGGTCAAGTGGGCCGGCCCGTTCGCGCCGGGCGCCACGTTCACCTGTACCGGTACGGAGGTGGCCATCGCTTCGGCGTCGTCCACCTCTGACGAGGCGACCGTGACGGGCAGCGGTGAGTACACCGGTAAGACGCCGACAGACACCGACACCTGGAACGGCGAGACACCGTCGTACGCGGTCGGCGACTTTGTCTGGATCGACCAGAACCAGAACGGCATCCAGGATGACGGCGAGGCGCCCATGCCTGGCGTGACGGTGACCCTCTACCGGGTGGGCGAGACCACGCCGGTCGACTCCACGCCCACCACGGCCGCGGGGTACTACTGGTTCGACGGTCTGGCCGAGGGCACGTACTACGTGACGTTCGGACTGCCGGCCGGCTACTTCTGGACTGGTTACGAGGCGGTGGACTCCACGCCGGAGAACGACTCCGACGGCAACTGGACGAGCCCGGCGGACAAGACGGCCCGAAGCGGCGAGTTCGCGCTGGGTCCGGATGCCCCGCGGATGGAAGCGTCGGCGGCCTGGGCGGCTCTGTACGCGACCACTCTCACGGCCGACCTCGTCAATCCGACCGTTGATGCCGGTGTCATCCCGGTCGCGCCGGGCTTGGATCTGGCGAAGTACGTCTGCAAGACCGGTACTGGGTGTGAGTACCCGACAACGGACTCGGCCTGGACCCCGGATCTGCTCGCACCGCCGAGCGGCTGGGTGAAGGCGACGACGGTCACGTACGGGACGGGCGCCGATTGGCTGATCCTGGTCGAGAACACGGGTAACATCCCGCTTGCGAACGTGCGGCTCACGGTGGAGGACTTCAAGGCCGGTGGCGGCGGGTTTACCAACGACAACTGCGGGCCGACGACGGGCTGGGACCAGCCCCTCCTGCCGGGTGAGTTCCTGATCATCGCGTGCACGATCACCAACGTGACGAACACCGCCGCGTTGGGATCCGGTCAGGACATCATCAACACCGCCGGTGCGACGGGCGATGTCCCGCCGGAGTACGGTGGCGGTGACGTGACGACGAAGGACGACAGTGCCGAGGTGAACACCACCCCGCCGCCGAAGGCCAAGACGGGCGGCAGTGTGGTAGGGCTCGGTTCCACACCAGGAGTGGCCGCACTCGTGGTCGCGGGGTTGGGTCTGGCGGCCGGCCTGGTGCTTCTGAAGAGGCGCCGGTCGTAATCTCGCGGGCGAAGTGAGGTGAGGGTTCGTACCAACCGGTACGGACCCTCACCCTGTGTGGCTGGGCCGGGGTCACCGTACTGCCTTGAAAAAGGTAAAATGGAGTGAATTGTCCGGAGGAAGGGGCACACCATGGAGCAAAGAGACTTCGAGTTGGACACCACGAGCGGGGATGTGCTGCTCAAGGTCCGGGCGCGCGGTCGGTTGATCCTGATCCACCCGATGGTGAACCGGGGCACTGCCTTCACCCATGAGGAGCGGCAGGCTCTGGGGATCTCGGGCCTGCTCCCGCCCGGGGTGACGACGCTGGAGCAGCAGGTCCGCCGCAGCTACGCGCAGTACTCCCGGTTGACGACCCCGCTGGCCAAAAACGTCTTCCTGTCGGACATGCGGGACCGGATCGAGGTGCTGTACTACCGGCTGCTGAGCGAGCACCTGGAGGAGATGCTGCCCATCGTCTACACCCCGACGATCGGGGAGGTCATCGAGCGGTTCAGCCACGAGTACCACGGGGCGCGGGCGGTGTTCTGCTCCATCGACCGCCCGGACCTGATCGAGCAGAACCTGCTCGACTACGGGCTCGACCCGGACGAGGTCGACCTCATCGTGGCCACCGATTCGGGCGGCATCCTGGGCATCGGGGACCAGGGGATCGGCGGGGTCCAGATCGCCATCGGCAAGCTGGGCGTCTACACGGCTGGGGCCGGCATTCACCCGCGGCGGGCGATCCCGGTGGTTCTCGACGTGGGCACGGACAACCTCGGGCTGTTGAGCTCGGACATGTACCTGGGTGAGCCGCACACGCGGGTGACGGGGGAGCGGTACGACGAGTTCATCGACTCCTTCGTCGCGGCGGTGACCACGTTGTTCCCCCACGCCCTGTTGCACTGGGAGGATTTCGGGGCTGGCAACGCCCACCGCATCCTAGCGCGCTACAAGGACCGGTGCTGTACGTTCAACGACGACATCCAAGG
>JAIRVA010000248.1 GCA_031254155.1 Propionibacteriaceae bacterium | reverse complement strand
CCAGTCGATCTGCCCGGCCGTCAGGCGGCACGCGTCGCGCTTGGCCGTAATGATGTCGACGGCGTCGAAGGGTTCAGTCACGGTCTGCCTCCTCCCGCTGGTCGAGGAGCAGGTTCCCGGACGCCGCCGAGTAGTCTTCCAGCTCCCAGGGCCCGAAGGCCTGGGGCAGCATCTCGCCGAGGGTGGCCTCACCCTGCGGAGTGAGCAACAGTAATTTTGTGCCGCCGTGTTCGAGCAGCAGTTGGCGGCACCGGCCGCACGGCGTGATCGCCTCCCCCAACCCGTTGACGCAGACGAAGGCCACTAGCCGGCCGCCACCCGAGGCGGCGAGCGAACTCACGAGTCCGCACTCCGCGCAGAGGGTGAGGCCGTACGAAGCGTTCTCGACGTTGCAGCCCGAGACGATCCGGCCGTCGTCCACCAGGGCGGCGGCGCCGACGGGATACTGGGAATAGGGGACGTAGGCACAGCGGGCCGCGTCTTTCGCGGCGTTGGCGAGGATTTTCCAGTCCATTGTCATCCTTTGTACGCTTTGCCCTCCATCGCGGGAGCGCGAACCCGGCCAACGAGCCCGGCGACCGCGAAGATCGTGACGAGGTACGGGGCCATCAGCATGAACTGCGACGGTACCGCGACGCCAACGATGCCGAGGGCGTTCTGAAGGTTGTCGGCGAAACCGAACAACAGGGCGGCCAACAGAGCGGCCTTGGGCCGCCACCCACCGAGGATCATGGCCGCCAGGGCGATGTAGCCCCGGCCACCACTCATGTCCTTGCCGAACGCCAGTCCGGCGGCCACAGTGAAGTACGCCCCGCCGAGACCGGCGATGGCGCCCCCGAGGATGGTGTTGAGGACGCGCGTGCGATTGACCTTGATACCTACAGTATCAGCCGCCCGGGGGTGTTCGCCGCAGGAGCGCAGCCGGAGCCCCCACCTGGAGTGGAACATCATGATCTGGAGGACGAAGACGCCCACGTACATGATGTAGACGAGGACGTTCTGTTGGAAGAGGACCGGCCCGAGCACGGGGATCTCGCCGAGCAGTGGGATCTTCCAGGTCGGGAGCTTCGCCGCGACGGAGAAGACCGCCGTGTTCTGACTGAGGACGGTGGAAAACAGGTAGCTGGTGAGACCGGACACCAAGACGTTCAGGACGACGCCGACGATGATGTGGTCCACCCAGTAGCGGACCGCGAACAGGGCCAACAGGGCCCCGATCAGAGCCCCGGCCACCGGTGCGGCCAGCAGGCCGAGCCAGGCGTTCTTCGTCACGGCGCCGACCACGGCGGCCAGGAAGGCGCCGGCGAGCAACTGACCCTCGATCGAGACGTTGATGACCCCGACGTGTTCGCAGACCGAGCCGGCCATGGCGCCGAAGATGAGGGGTACGGACAGGAACAGGGCTCCGGACAGCAACCCGGTGAACTGCAGCGGGGACGCCTTGTCCGCCACCGCCCACAACAGGAACGTACACACGAAACCGACCCCGACGATGGTGCCGACCGTGGTACCCACCGGCAACTGGCCGACCTGGTGGATCCGGTTCGCGGCGGCCCACCAGGCGAACCCGGTGAACGCGGCCATCACGGCGGTCAGGGCCCAACTCCACCGCAGGGTACCGAACGTGAGGTTGATCGTCCCCAAGCCGGTCGTCCCAGTCATAATCGCAACTCTGCTCACCGCTGTCGCCTTCGTGGTCAGGGCGAAGGCGACAGCCGAGAGCAGGGTGAAGACCGTGAGGGCGATTGGTACCTTCCACGAGCGCGGGAGCAGAGACGCGAGGTCAGCCTCGGGAGCCACGGGGGCCGGACGGGTGGTCGTACTCATGCCACGGCCTCCTTCCTCACAGTGCGGGCGGCGACCTTGGCCAGGTGTTGACGTCGTCGCTCCGGATCGGGCAAGCGGAAGATGGCTTTGACGAGCGGCGGCGCGGCGATCAGCAGGACGATCACCGACTGCAGCACGAGGATGATGTCAATCGGCGTACCGGTCGCCGACTGCATGATGTACCCGCCGGCCCGCAGTCCGCCGAACAGGAGCCCCGCGAGGACCGTCCCCAGCGGTTTGGACCGTCCGAGGAGCGCCACCGTGATGGCGTCGAAGCCGAAGGTCCCGGCGATGTTCCCGTTGAGCTGCTGGGCCACGCCCGACAGCAGTTGGGAAGTGGCGGCGAGCCCGGCGAGCCCGCCGGCGATGACCATGACCCAGACGTACGTCATGGACGCGTTCATCCCGGCCGTCTTGGCGGCCTCGGGATTCTCGCCGACCAGGCGGATCCGGAAACCGAGGGTCGAACGCTCCATCAACCACCACACGCCGACCGCTGCGGCGAGGGCGAGCACGAACCCCAGATCGATGGCCGTGCCGAAGAAGTGCGGGAACCGGGCGGTTGCCGCCACGGACGGGCTGATCGGGGTGTTGAGGTTGGCCTGGAAGGCCCGCAGTGTCAGGAACCAGGCCAGCAGGAACCCCGCGACCGCGTTCAGCATGATCGTCACGATGACCTCGTTGGCGCCCGTCTTGGCCCGCAGGATGCCGGGGATGAAGCCCCACAGCGCGCCGCCGACGAAGGCACCGAGAACGCAGACGACGAGATGGAGACCGACCGGCAGGTGCCAGGCGAACCCGATGTAACCGCACAACAGACCGCCCAGGATGATCTGGCCCTGGCCGCCGATGTTGAACAGGCCCCCGCGGAAGCCGATGCCGAGGCCGAGTCCGGCGAAGATCAGCGGTACGGAGTACGCCACCGTGTTGGCCAGCGGCGCCAAAAAGGCGATGTTGTCCGAGGGGTTGAGGTTGAAGATCGCCCCCTGGAACAGCGAGGAGTACGCTCCGCCCACGGCGTGGCCGAGGGCGGAGAAGAAGTCACTCGGCCGCGCGAACACGTAGCCGATCGACGACCGGACCCCCGCGTCCGCGCCCGCGATCAGGAGCGCGCCGACGACGAGCGCCACCACGATGGACAAGATGATCAGGGTGGCCTGTGAGGTGGCCACGTCGCGCATGGCCCGCCGCACCCGACTTCCCGTTGTGGCTTGTTCTGGGCTCAGCTCACCCATTCTGCACCTCCGTCGTGCTCGGACTGACTAGTTGGCGTGCCACCCCGGGCGCCCTGCGCCAGGGCGTCTTCATACTCGACCCCGGCCATCATCAGGCCGAGAACGTTCCGCGAGGTCCCGGCGGGGGCGATGCCCATGAACCGGCCCCGGAACATGACCGCGATGCGGTCGGCCAGGGCCGTCACCTCGCTCAGCTCGGTGGAGACGATCAGCAGCGCCGTCCCCTTCCCCCGCTCCTCGAGAATCCGGGAGTGGATGAACTCGATCGACCCCACGTCGACGCCGCGGGTGGGCTGGGCCACGATCAGGGCGGCGAGGTCGCGCGACAACTCCCGGGCGACGACGACCTTCTGCTGGTTCCCCCCCGACAACTGTGACAGGGAGGCGTGGGCCGACCCGGCGCGGACGTCGAACTCCTCCACCAACTTGGCGGCGTTGTCGGCGATGGCCTTCATCTTGAGGCCGCCGTGGCTGGAGAACGGGGGTCCGCCCACCTGGTCGAGGATGAGGTTCTCGGCGATGGAGAAGCCCTGCACGACCCCGTCCTTGCCCCGGTCCTCGGGGATGTACCCGACGTGGGCGGCCAGGATCGACTTCACGCTCCGGCCCGCCAACTCTTGGGCCGGCCCGGCGGGCGGCTGGAGCGTGATGGTACCGGCCGACGGCTTGTGCAAACCGACGAGCGTCTCGATCAGCTCGGTCTGGCCGTTGCCCTGGATGCCGGCCACGGCCAGGATCTCGCCCGCCGCGATGTCGAAGGAGATGTCGTCGAGCACCGCCCGGCCCTCGGGATCCAGCAGTGTCAGGTCCTTGACCGACAGCGCGACCGCCCCGGCGGTGTGCTCCGTCCGGTGGACCGCGAGGTCGACCGCCCGTCCCACCATCATCTCCGCCAGTTCCGTCTGTGACGTCGTCGGCGGGACGGTCCCGATGACCTGGCCCGCCCGGATGACCGTCACCTGGTCCGCCACGTCTTGGACCTCGCGCAGCTTGTGGGTGATGAAGATGATCGACGTACCGGACTCCTTGAGCCCCCGCATGATCGTGATGAGTTCGTCGGTCTCCTGGGGGGTCAGGACGGCGGTGGGCTCGTCGAGGATCAGGATCTGGGCCTTCCGGGACAGCGCCTTGATGATTTCCACCCGCTGTTGGACACCGACCGGGAGGTCTTCGACCAGCGCGTCCGGGTCGACGTCGAACCCGAACCGGTTCGAGATCTCGGTGACGAAGTTCCGGGCCTTTTTCACGTTGATCATCCCGAGAGCGCCCGTCGGCTCCTGGCCCAGGACGACGTTCTCCGCCACCGTGAAGACCGGGACGAGCATGAAGTGCTGGTGGACCATACCGATGCCCGCCGCCATGGCGTCACCCGGCCCGGCGAAGTGTTGGGGCTTGTCGTCGAGCCGGATTTCCCCGCCGTCCGCCGCGTACAGGCCGTACAAGACGTTCATCAGCGTGGACTTGCCAGCCCCGTTCTCACCCAGGAGGGCGTGAATCTGGCCGGGTTCGACGACCAGGTCAATCGCGTCGTTGGCCACGAAATCGCCGAACCGCTTGGTCACGTGGCGTAGTTCAAGCCGCATGGATCATCCTCCTCGAAATCGGCCGACTCCCGTTGTTCAGTAGATAGCATTCCACGCAACCAGGCGTAGTGCAAGGGGCAAATCGCCCCGGCGAAAACAGCTCGGGCCTGGACAACACTAACTGTGTCCAGGCCCGAGCTTGATCAGCGGATGACGAGGGGTTATGACGTTTTCGGGTCGGCCGGAGAGGTGACCTTCAACTTACCCGAAATGATGTCCTGCTTGAGCGATTCGATCTTGTCCTTGACCGCTTGCGGGATCTTGGAGTCGAAGTTGTGGTACGGGGCGATGCCCACGCCACTATTGGCCAGTGTGCCGACGTACGGCGTGGCGTCGAAGCTGCCGCTCTCGGCGCCCTTGATGGTGTCGAAGACGGACTGGCCGATTTCCTTCACGACGGAGGTGAGGTAGAGATCCGCGTACTGCGGCGAGGACACGAACCCGTCCGCGTCGACCCAGATGATGGCAACGTTACCCGCCGCCTGCGCCGCGGCCGCCGCACCGGCGCCCACCGGGCCCGCCACGGGCATGATGATGTCGGCACCCTGGTCGATGAAGCCCTTGGCGGTGTTCTGGCCCTTGGACTGGTCTTCGAAGTCGCCGGTGAACGACCCCTTCTGGCTGGCCTTGTCCCAGCCGAGGACCTTGACAGTCTTGCCACTGTCCTGGTTGTATTGTGCGACCCCGTCCACGAACCCGTCCATAAAGATTGTCACGGTCGGAATCTGCATGCCGCCGAACGTGGCGACCGTTCCGGTGGTGGAGTAGGCGGCCGCCAGGTAGCCGGCCAAGAAGGCCGCGTCCGAGGTCTTGAAAATCAAGTCCTTGACGTTGGGCAGGGAAATCTGGTTGTCGTCGATGATGGCGAAGTGGGTGTCGGGATTCGCAGTCGCCTGGGCCTTAGTGGTGTCGGAGAGGTTGAATCCGACGGTGAAGGTGAGGTTGCAGTTCTGGGTCTGCATGGACTGAACGTTGGGCGCGTAATCGGCGGCCGTCTGGGACTCGGCCTTCTTGACCTGGACGCCCAGTTCCTGCTGGGCCTGCACCATACCGTTCCAGCCCGACTCGTTGAACGACTTGTCGTCGAAGCCGCCAGAATCGGATACCATGCAGGCGGTGAAACTACCACCCGTGGCGGCGGTGCCGGTGCCCGTCGCTGAACCGCCCGCGGGGGGCGGTGTGCCGCAGCCACTCAGCGCCAGAGCGGCCGCGGTGAGAAGGATTGCCGATGCGGCGAGTTTCTTCACTGTGTTTCCTATCGATTAGTCGTGGCGGGAGGAAGTCGTCCCGCCGCCACTAACCTACTCGCCCCGCCGGATAGTGGGTAGTTGGCGTCAACCACAATATGTCACAGTTTGATAACGGTCGTCGGCCCAAACCGGCGACACTCGCCGTAGCCTTGACATAGTATTACGTTCGATATATCGTTAACATGTGTCACGAAAGGAGACAGACATGATGACACGACACCATACAATGACAAATGACAAGGGCTGGGAAACGGGTTTCTTCGCCGCCACCACCGGCCGGGGCGAGTGCGGCCCCGATCATCCGCTCGGGCGCGACCTGGGCGGCCGGCGACGGGGTGGCCGGCCCGACCGGCCGGGGTGGCCGGACCGGCCCGGTTTCCGCGGCGGGCGCGCCCGGCGGGGCCAGTTGCGCGACTCGGTGCTGCGACTGCTGGCCGACCAGTCGCTCAATGGCTACCAACTCATGACCAGCCTGGCCGAGAAGACCCTGGGGGCCTGGCGCCCCTCCCCCGGCGCCATCTACCCGTGCCTCGCCCAGTTGGAAGACGAGGGCTTGATCGCCGCCGGGGACGCCGATGGCCAGAAGGTGTACACCCTGACCGAGACCGGTCAAGCCGAGGCCGCCCAGGTCACCGCCGAACCGTGGGCCGGGCCCCTGGGTACCCCGACGGAGCGCCAGGCCATGATGGAGCAGTACCGTAACCTCGGGCTCGCCATCCGGTTCGCCGCCCAGACCGCGAGCCCCGACCAGATGACGGCCATCGCTAAACACCTCGAGGCGGGGCGGAAGACGGTCCTCGCCGTGCTAGCCGAGGCCGAATAGGTCCGCTAACCTAGCTCTTCGCCTTGTCGAGGCGGGCGTCCACGCCCGCCTCGCGGCGTTGGAGAGGCGTGATCGGGGCCGGCGCACCGGTCAGCGGGCAGTACCCGTTGCCTGTCTTCGGGAAGGCGATGACCTCGCGGATCGACTCGGCCCCGGCGAGCAGCGCCGTGATGCGGTCCCAGCCGAGCGCGATGCCGCCGTGCGGCGGGGCACCGTACTGGAAGGCGCCCAGCAGGAACCCGAACTTCTCCTGGGCCTCCTCAGATGTGAGTCCCATGACCTTGAAAATACGTTCCTGGACGTCGCGGCGGTGGATCCTGATGGAGCCGCCGCCAATCTCGTTGCCGTTGCAGACGACGTCGTAGGCGTAGGCCAGCGCGGCGCCGGGGTCGGTGTCGAAGGTCGCCATGCAGGCCGGGCTGGGCGAGGTGAAGGCGTGGTGGACGGCCGTCCACGCGCCCGCGCCGACCGCCACGTCACCCTCGGACTCAGCGTCGGCCGTCGGCTTGAACAGCGGGAAGTCCACCACCCAGAGCAGGCTCCAGGCGGCCTTGTCGATGAGGCCGAGGCGCTCCCCGATCTCGTTCCGGGCCGCGCCGAGCAGCGCCTGGGACTTGGTCCGGGGGCCGGCGGCGAAGAAGATCGCGTCGCCTGGCTCCGCACCGGTCCTGGGCAGCAGTTGGGCCAGTTCGGCTTCAGACAGGTTCTTGGCGACCGGTCCGCCCAGTTCACCGGTTTCGGACACGGTCACGTACGCGAGACCCTTCGCACCGCGCTGCTTGGCCCACTCCTGCCAGGCGTCGAACTGGCGCCGGGGCAGGCTCGCTCCCCCGGCCATGACGACGGCCCCGACGTACGGGGCGCGGAAGACGCGGAATTCGGTCGTGGCGAAGACATCGGTCAACTCGCGGATCTCCAGGCCGAACCGCAGATCCGGCTTGTCGGAGCCGTAACGGTCCATCGCCTCGGCGTAGGTGAGACGCGGGAACGGCGTGGGCAGATCGACCCCGATCAGCTGCCAGACCGCCTTCAGGACCGCTTCGGTCAGTTCGACGATGTCGTCCTGGGTGACGAAGCTCATCTCGATGTCGAGCTGGGTGAACTCGGGCTGGCGGTCGGAGCGGAAGTCCTCGTCGCGGTAGCAACGGGCGATCTGGTAGTACCGTTCCATCCCGGCCACCATCAGCAGCTGCTTGAAGAGCTGGGGGCTCTGCGGGAGGGCGTACCACGAGCCGGGCGCGAGGCGGGCGGGTACGATGAAGTCGCGCGCCCCCTCCGGGGTGGACCGGATGAGGGTCGGGGTTTCGATCTCGACGAAGTCGCGGGCGGCGAGGGTCTCCCGCGCGGCGCGGTTCACCTCGGAGCGAAGGCGCAGGTTGGCGGCCATCTCGGGGCGGCGGAGGTCGAGGTACCGGTACGTCAGGCGGGCATCCTCGCCGACATTCGCGCGTTCGTTGATCGGGAACGGCAGCGGGATCGAGGGGTTGAGGATCTCGAGGGCCGACACGGCCACCTCGATCTCGCCGGTCGGCATGGCCGGGTTGACGGTGTCCGCCGTCCGCGCCTCGACTTCACCGGTGACGGCGAGACAGAACTCGTTGCGCAGCTTGTGAGCCCCCAGGGCCTCTACCAACTCTTCCCGGACGACACACTGGACGAGCCCGTAGGCATCGCGCAGGTCAATGAAAACCACGCCCCCGTGGTCGCGGCGGGAGTTGACCCACCCCGTCAGTGTGACCTGTTCGCCAATGTCAGCCGTCGTCAGCCAACCAGCCACCCGGGTGCGTAACATCATCTGTTCCTTTCTCGCGTCCGCGCATAGACCGTACGGGACCTCAACAGATTACCACCAGCCGCCCGGTTGTCAGGCCGGGTTCTTGAGGATGGCGGGCACGAGGTCGGCCGCCGCCGGTACCCAGTCCGCAGCCGGGCCCTGCGCACCCGTCCGGATGTCTTTGACCTCGCCATCGTTCCCGCCGAACCAGACGTACGGGATGCCCCGGCGGTCGGCGAAGCGGATCTGCTTGCCGTACTTGGCCGCGTTGGGCGACACCTCGCACGGGATCCCGCGCCCGCGGAGACGCGCGGCGACCGCGTCCGCCTCGCCGCGGGTCGCCTCCGAGTCGACGGCGACCAGGACGACGGACGGGACCGCCCGGGCGGCCACGAGCGCACCCTTGCTGATCAACGGCGCGAAGACGCGGGTGAGCCCGAAGGAGACGCCCACGCCGGGGTACGTCCGCTTGCCGTCGGTGGCGAGCGAGTCGTACCGCCCGCCCGCGCACACCGTACCCAGGCTTTCGTGGCCCTGGAGCTCGAACTCGAACACCGAACCCGTGTAATAATCCAGGCCGCGGGCGATCTGGCAGTCCACGACGACGTTCGCCGGGAACCGCTCGTGAACGGCCCCGAAGAGACGCTCCAGCTCGTCGATCCCCGCCTCGACGGAGTCGTTCACCGCGCCGAGCGCGCGGATCTCGTCGCCAAAGGACGGCGCCGCGGTCTGGATCGCGGCGAACCGGAGGATCGCGCGGGTCGTGTCGCTGCCCAGCCCCTGACCAGCGAGGATCTCCCCCACTCCCGCCTCACCGGTCTTGGCCAGTTTGTCGACGGCCTGGATCGCCGCCAGGGTGTCGCTGACCCCGAGCGCGGTGTAAAACCCCTGGATGAGCTTGCGGTTGTTGACCCGCATCGTGACCGGCGGAATGCCCAGCTCGGCGGTCAGGCGCTCGCACGCCTCCAGCATGACGAGGACGACCTCGATGTCGTGGTGGAAACCCAGCTCCCCCTGCCCGACGATGTCGATGTCGGCCTGCCAGAACTCGCGGTACCGCCCCTCCTGGGGCCGCTCGCCCCGCCAAGCCGGCTGGATCTGGTAGCGCCGGAAGGGGAAGCTGAGCGCGCCGGCGTTGTCGACGACGTACCGTGCGAAAGGGACGGTCAGATCAAAGTGCAGCCCGAGTTCGTCGCGGTCGCCAGCCTCGGCGTGGAGGCGGCGGACGACGTACACCTCCTTCGTGATCTCCCCCTTCCGGGCGAGCTCCGTGAGCGGTTCGAGGGCGCGCGTCTGGATGCCGGCAAAGCCGTGGAGCTCAAAAACCGAGCGGAGGATGTCGATGGCCCGCGTTTCGACCAGACGCCCCTGCGGAAGGAATTCGGGAAAACCAGAGATTGATGCCACGGCACAACCCTATCGTGTGCCCCACAAAGATAACGATTTGGGTGCAAACACCCCGCAACTAAGTCGCAGGCAAGCAAAGCGCACAAAAATCAGGCAAGATAGGAACATGACTGAGACTCCAGGGCCTTCCTCGTTCGGCCGCGTTGCCGACGACGGAACCGTCTACGTACGCATCAATGACCAGGAACGCGCCGTCGGACAGATTCCCGACAGCGCCCCTGACCAGGCACTGGCGTTCTTCGAACGCCGGGCCGAGGCGTTGGAGGTCGAAGTCGATCTGTTGGTCCAGCGGATCCGTAACGGTGCGCTGAACCCCGAGGAGGCCCGCAAGTCGGTGCAGAACCTCCGGACGACGATCCTGGAGGCCAATGCCGTCGGCGATCTCGTCGGGCTCGCGGCCCGCCTCGACTCCGTCGCCGAGGTCATCGACCAGCAGGCTGAAGCCAAGCGCGAGGAGAAGGCCCGGTCGCTCGCCCAGGCCCGGATCCGCAAGGACGAGATGGTCCAGGCGGCCGAGAAACTGGCCGGGAGCAACGACTGGGGCACGGGGGTCCAGAAATACCGGGACCTCCTGGACGAGTGGAAGACGCTCCCCCGTCTCGACCGGGCCGCCGACGACGAGTTGTGGCATCGTTTCTCGACCGCGCGGACGACGTACACCCGGCGGCGGAAGGCCCACTTCGCCGAACTCAGCGTCCAACAGGGCACGGCGCGCGAGACCAAGGAAGAGATCATCCAGGAGGCCGAGGCGCTCGCCAACTCGTCCGACTGGAACACCACGGCCGCCGCCTTCCGCCAACTGATGGCCCGCTGGAAGGCCGCCGGCGGGGCCGGCCGGCACGTGGACGATGCGCTGTGGACCCGTTTCCGGGGCATCCAGGACGACTTCTTCAACCGGCGTACGGAGGTCTTCACGGCCCAGGACGAAGAGTTCCAGACCAACCTGACGGCCAAGACGCAGTTGCTCGAAAAGGCCGAAGCGGAGGTCCTGCCCGTCACCGACGTGGCCAAGGCCCGCGCCGCCTACCGCGACTTCATCGCGGCGTTCAACGCCCTCGGGCGCGTCCCGTCGGACCAGATGAAGTCCGTCGACTCCCGCGTCCGGGCGATTGAGTCCGCCATTGACGAGGCCGACAAGCGCGAATGGGCCCGGACCGATCCGCAGACCCGGTCGCGCGCCCAGGAGACGGTGAACCTGTTCGCGACCCAGATCGAGAAGCTGAAGGAGCAGTTGGCGAAGGCCGAGGCGAAGGGCGACAAGGGCCAGATGGCCAAGGCGAACGCCTCCATCGCGACCTACCAGATCTGGCTCGACCAGGCCCAGCAGACCCTCGACGAGCTGAACGCTTAAGCGCTACTTACTCTACGCGTTGACGCGCCGGACCTCGGTGACGTCGCGGACAGCCCGGACCTTCTTGATGACCTGGTGGAGGAAACCCGGATCCGGGATCTCGAAGGACAATGTCATGTGGGTCGTCCGGTCCTTGCCGACCTGGACCTGGGCCGACACGATGGGTACCTTGTCCTCGGCCAGAACAGCGCTGACATCGGCCAGAAGCCCCGTCCGGTCCAGCCCCTCGACGGAGATCGTGACCACGAAGTTGGTACGGGTGTCAGCCGTCCAGGCCACCCCCAGAATCCGCTCCGGCGACGCCAGCAAACCCTGGACGTTCCGGCAGTCCCGCCGGTGGACGGACACCCCCTGGCCGCGCGTGACGAAGCCCAAGATGTCGTCGCCGGGCACCGGCGTACAGCAGCGGGCGAGTTTGACCAGGACATCTGGGTCACCCTCGACCTCGATGCCGGCGGCGGCCGTGCGTTGGATCTCCCGGCGCGGGGTGGCGAACAGCGGCCGGTCCTCGAACGACTCTTCGGCCGCCGACTCCTTGCCACCCTCCAGGGCGATCAGTTGCTCGACGACCCGCTGGGCCCCGACCTTGTTCTCGCCCAGCGCGGCGTACAGCGCGGGCACATCGGCGTACCGCAGCTTGGACGCGACCGCCGTGAGGTAGGGCAGGGTGAGGATCCGTTGCAGCGGCAACCCGGTGTGGCGCAACTGCTTCGCCAGCGCCTCCTTGCCGGACTCGATCGACAGGTCGCGGCGTTCCTTCGAGAAGAACTGGTTGATCTTCTGGCGCGCGCGGGGCGACTTGACGAACTCGAGCCAGTCGCGGGACGGCCCCGCGTCCTGCGACTTGGTCGTGAGGATCTCGCACACGTCGCCGTCGGTCAGGACGGAGTCCAGGCGCACGAGCTTGCCGTTGAGCCGGGCGCCGATACAGTGGTGCCCGACCTCGGTGTGGATCGAGTACGCGAAGTCGACGGGGGTGGCGCCCTGGGGCAGGAAGTACAGGTCGGAATTGGGCGAGAAGACCATGACTTCTTTGCTGGCCAGGTCGGTCGTCAGGTAGTCGAGGAAGACGGACGGGTCGGACTCCTCCGACTGCCACTGGCTGAGGCGTTTCACCCACAGCAGGTCCATCGGGTCGAGCCGGGAGGTCCCCCGCTTGCCGGTCGGGTTCTTCTTGTACTTCCAGTGCGCCGCCACCCCGTACTCCGCGTTGCGGTGCATCTCGCGGGTCCGGATCTGGAACTCGACGGGTTTGCCCTGGGGGCCGACGACGGTCGTGTGAAGGGATTGGTACGTCGAGTATTTCGGGTTGACGATGTAGTCCTTGAAGCGGCCCGGCAGGGGCTGCCAGAGGCTGTGGATGGACGCCAGGGCGAGGTAACAGTCGGACTCGGACTCCACGAGGACCCTAAGCCCCAGCAGGTCGTAGATGTCCGTAAAGTCCCGGCCCCGGACGACCATCTTCTGGTAGATGGAGTAGTAGTGTTTCGGGCGGCCGTACACCTTGGCCTTGATCCCCTTCGATTCCAGCGAGGCGAGGGCCGTCGGGATAATCTCCGCCAGGATCCGCTCGCGGGCCGGCTGCTCGGCCGCGACCTGCTGGACCAACTGGTTGTAGATCTTCGGCTGCATCGTGGCGAAGGCCAGATCCTCCAACTCCCACTTCATCGTGTTCATCCCCAGCCGGTGGGCGAGCGGGGCGTAGATCTCCAGGGTCTCCTTGGCGATCCGGTTCTGTTTGTCGGCGCGCAGTGAGCCGATGGTCCGCATGTTGTGGAGCCGGTCGGCGAGCTTGATGACGACCACCCGGAGATCCTGGAACATGGCCACGATGATCTTGCGGATGGTCTCCGCCTTGGCCAGGTCGCCGTACAGCGACTTGTCGAGCTTCGTCACCCCGTCGACCAGTTGGGCGACCTCCGCGGAGAAGTCGGCCGTCATCTGCTCCAGGGTGTACGGGGTGTCCTCGACGGTGTCATGGAGCAGTGCCGCGGCGACGGTCGGCTCGTTCATCCCCAGGTCGGCCACGATCTTCGCGACGGCCAGCGGATGCGTGATGTACGGCTCGCCCGAACTGCGGGTCTGCGGTGCGTGGTAGAACTCGGCCACCTCGAAGGCATGGCGCAGCACACCAAAATCGGTGTCCGGGTGGGATTTCCGGACCGAGTCGAAGATCGACTCCAGCGCCGGCTCGTAGGCGCCGCTGGAGGCCGGCGGGCTGGTTTCCGGCCGGGTACTCTCATCCACTAGGGGGGCGATGTCAACACTCATGACCTGCCCAGTCTAGTGCTCCTGCGCCTATGCGCTGAGCAGGGCCGAGACGTGGTGGATGCCCAGCGCGTCCAGATGGGCGCGCCCGCCGAGAAAGCCGAGCTCCAGGAGGACGACCACGTGGACGAGGTCCGCGCCGAGGTGTTGGATGAGCCGGGAGGTCGCCCCGACCGTCCCGCCGGTCGCCAGCACGTCATCGACGACCAGGACCCGGGCGCCGGGGGCGATCGCGTCCTGGTGAACCGTCAACGTGTCCTGGCCGTACTCCAGATTGAACGTCTCCGAATAGACGTCGCGCGGCAGCTTCCCGGGTTTGCGGACGGGGACGAAGCCCACGCCCAGGCTCAGGGCCACCGGCGCGGCGAACATGAACCCGCGGGCCTCCATCCCCACCACGACATCGACCTTCTCCGGTGCCAAGTCCACGAGCGCATCAATCGCGGCGTGGTAGGCCCCGGGGCACGCCAACAAGGGTGTGATGTCCTTGAAGACCACCCCCGGGCGGGGGAAGTCGGGGACGTCGCGGATGTAGGACGCGACGAGTTCCACCCGTCGCGCGGGGTCGGCCGCCACCACTTAGCCACCCCGCTTGGCGCGGCTCAGCTTCTGCGGTTGCTGGCGGACGAACTCCGCCGACCCGTCGTCCGTGGTCGTCTCCACGGTGTACGTGGCATCTTCCAGCTTCTCCGGCGTTTCGACCACCCGGGCGAGCTTCTCGCGGCGGTGGGCAACGCGCTCGGCCTGCAGCTTCATCCCGGGCTCCGCCATCCGCATGTGGGCGAGTATCGGGGTGGCCAGGAAGATCGACGAGTACGCGGCGATGATCATCCCGACGAACAACGCCAGGCCGATGTCCTCCAGGGGGCCCGAGCCGAGGATGAACGCGCCCGCGAACAGGATGGCCGCCACCGGCAGCACGCCGATCACCGTTGTGTTGATCGACCGGACCAGGACCATGTTGACCGACCGGTTGGCCGCCTCCGCGTACGTCTCGCGGTAGTCGTCCAGGTTGGCCGTGTTCTCGCGAATCTTGTCGAACACGACCACCGTGTCGTACAACGAGTAGCCGAGAATCGTCAGCAGACCCGTCAGCGTGGCCGGAGTGACTGTGAAACCGACAAGGGCGTAGAGGCCGACCGTGATGGTCATGTCGTGGATCAGGGCGATGAGGGCCGAGATCGCTTTCTTCATGTCCCGGAAGTAGATGCCCATGAGCAGCGACACCAGGACCAGGAAGACCACGAGGGCGATGCCCGCCTGTTGGAGGACCTGCTGGCCCCAGGAGGCACCGATCTGGTTGTAGTCCACCTGTTCGGAGGTCACCCCGGCGAGCTCCGCGATCGCTTCACGGACCGTGATCTGCTCGCCCGCGTCGAGCGGCCGGGTTTCGATCACGACGCGGTTGGTACCGACGGTCGACACGACCGACCCGTCCAGGTTGTCGACCCCCGAGCCGATCACCGCGTCGCGGAAGTCGGCCACCGTGGAGCCCGTGACCGCGACGTTGACCTGGAAGTCCGAGCCGCCCCGGAATTCGATGCCGAGGTCGAGGCCGCGTACGGCCAGCGACACGATCGAGATGATGATGAGGGCGCCCGACAGGAGGTACCACCAGCGGGCATGACCGACGAAGTCGTACGAGATCTCGCCCGTCCACAACCGGTGGGCGAAGCTCACCTTCTTGGGCTTGGCCGCGACGGGGGCGGGGGTTTCGATGTCCGACATGATCAGGCCTCCTTCACAGTTGCCAAGGCGCGGGGCCGGGGCCGGCGGGCGGCGGAGATACCGAGGTGCTCGGCCTCAAAGCCGGAACCACGCCGGCCGGTGCCGAAGAACTTCGTCCTGACCAGCAGCGACACGAGCGGCTTGGTGAAGAAGAAGATCAGCAGCAGGTCGACCACCGTGGTGAGGCCCAGGGTGAAGGCGAAGCCCTTGATCGTCCCGATGGACAGAATGTACAAGATGACCGCCGACAGCAGGGACACCAGGTCGGCGACCACGATGGTACGCCGCGCCTTGTCCCAGCCGGTTTCCACGGCCGTCCGGATGCTACGGCCCTCACGGGCCTCGTCTCGGACTCGTTCGAAGAAGATGATGAACGAGTCCGCAGTCACACCGATGGCGACGATGGCGCCGGCCAGGCCGGGCAGCGACAGGGCAAAACCGATCGACTGGCCGAGCAGCACGACCAGCGTGTAGACCGTCCCGCCGGCCATCAACAGCGACGTGAACACGACGACGCCGAGACCGCGGTAGTAGACGAGCGAGTAGATGACGACGAGCAGCAGGCCGATACCGCCCGCGATGAGCCCGGCGGTCAACTGATCGCCACCGAGGGTCGCCGAGACCGTTTCGACGTTGGAGAGGTCGAAGTTGAGCGGCAGGGCGCCGTACTTGAGGACGTTGGCGAGGTTGGTCGCGCTCGTCTGGTTGAACGATCCCGAGATCTGCGCCGACCCGTTCGGGATCGCCTCGTTGACCTTGGGGGCGGAAATGACCTTGCCGTCGAGCACGATGGCGAACTGGTCGGTCGGCGACGTGGCGCCCGTGATCTCCGACGTGGCCTCGCCGAACAGGTCGCCGCCGAGCGTGTTGAAGTTCAGGGTGACGATCCAGTTCAGCTCGTTCTGCGGGATGCCCGCCGCCGCCGAGGTGACGAGGTTGCCCTCAAGGATGCGCGGGCCGAGCAGGTACTTGTACGCCGCGCCGCTGGACTGGGCGACATCGTCTCGCGTACACGCGAAGAACGGCTGGTCCCACACCTGCGGCATGACATCGTTGCACTGGAAATCGGTGAAATCGGTGGTGTCCTGGTCGCTCGGGGTCCACCCCAGCTGGGTCTTCAACAGGTCGAGACGGCCCTGGGTGTCCGTCGGCAGCGTCGTCGTCGGCTCGGTCGGACGGGTGTCCGTCGATGTCGGCACGGTGGGCAACCCAGTTGCCATGTCTTGCGGGTACGAGGTGGCCTGCTCGACCTTCTGCACCCGCCGGAACTCGAGCTGGGCCGTCTGGCCGACCATCGACACGAGGTCGTCGCCCTGGACGTTGGGCACGCTCACCTGGATCTGGTTGTTCCCTGTGGTCGTGACGGTGGCCTCGCCGACGCCGAGGGAGTTAACCCTCTGTTCGATGATGGTACGGGCCTGCTCCAGGCTGGTCTGGTCGACGGTGCCGCCGCCGTTGGTGTTGGACGCCGTCAGGGTGATCGTCGTCCCCCCGCGCAGATCCAGGCCGAGCTTCGGGGTCCAGGTCTTCGAGAAGGCCATGATGGCCACCAGGATCACCAGGATGACCAGGAAGGTGATAATCGTCACCGCCGGCCGGCGACGGCGTGGTGCAGTCGCAGCCATGCTAGTCTTTCTCGTTCGTCTCGGGGTTGTCAGTGTCGGCGCCCTCTAACGGGGGTTCCGCGGGCGTGAAGTCAGGTGCGCCCGTCTGGGCTTCGGGAGTCCCGAGCCCCGGCGCGTTCGCAGCCAGGTCCGCTTCGTAATCGCCCATGTCGTACTCGCCGGCCGCCGGGAGTTCGCCGGTTTCCGCCGGGCCGTCCGGTTCGACCGCGTACTCAAACTCTTCTTCGTCCGGCTGGACCACGCCACGGATGGCGGCACGCATGATGGTGAGGTCGACACCGGGCGAGATCTCGATCACGGCCTGCTTCTCGCCGAGGTGGCGGACCGTGCCGTAGATGCCCGAGGTAAGCATGACCCGGGAGCCCACGTCCAGCGACGCCATCATCTGCTGCTGCTTCTGCTGCTGCTTCCTGGACGGCCGGATCATGAGGAAGTACATGGCGACCCCCATGACGAGCAGAAGAAGTAATATCTCCATAGTGACTCCGTTACGATTCGATGGATAACCTCACCAAGCCTAGCGCGCGTGGGCCCCGAAACGGGAATTTCGTGACCGTGTCACGCGAAAAGGTCGTGCTGAATGGGCGGCAGGCCGACGTGGGCGAAACCGGCGGGGGTGGCGACGCGGCCCCGCGGGGTCCGCATGAGAAAACCCAGGCGGACAAGGAAGGGCTCGGCCACCTCGGCCACGGTTTCGGCCTCCTCCCCCACCGCGATGGCCAGGGTCGACAGTCCGACCGGGCCGCCGCCGAACTTGCGGCACACCGCGTTCAACACCTCCCGGTCGAGCCGGTCCAGGCCGAGCGGGTCAACCTCGAACAGGTCGAGGGCCACCCCGGCGGATTCGGGGGTGACGACCCCGGTCCCCCGCACCTGGGCGTAATCCCGGACCCGGCGCAACAGGCGGTTCGCGATCCGGGGGGTACCCCGCGAGCGGGACGCGATCACCTCGGCCGACCCCGGTTCGATGTCGATGCCCAACATCGACGCCGACCGGGTGACGATGCGGGTGAGGGTCCCGGTGTCGTAGAAGTCCAACTGGGCGGTGAAGCCGAAGCGGTCGCGCAGTGGCCCCGGCAGGAGCCCCACCCGGGTGGTGGCCCCGACCAGGGTGAACGGAGGGATTTCGAGCGGGATCGCGGTCGCCCCCGGGCCCTTGCCGACGACCACGTCGACGCGGAAATCCTCCATGGCGAGGTAGAGCATCTCCTCCGCCGGGCGCGACATGCGGTGGATCTCGTCCAGGAAGAACACCTCGCCCTGCGTCAGGCCGGAGAGGATCGCGGCCAGGTCGCCGGCGTGCTGGATGGCGGGCCCGGACGAGATGCGCAGGGGGGCGGACATCTCGTGGGCGATGATCATGGCGAGCGTCGTCTTGCCGAGCCCCGGCGGTCCGGACAGCAGGACGTGATCGGGTACCGAGCCGCGCCGGCTGGCCGCGTCGAGCAGCAGTCCGAGCTGGTCGACGACCCGTGGCTGGCCGACGAACTGGTTCAGGTCCTGGGGACGCAGCGCCGCGTCGGCGGCGATCTCGTCGGGTGTCGGCAGCGGGTCGAGAGGGGAGGTGTGATCCATGTCAGCCCTTCGCCAGGGTCCGGAGCGCGGCCTTCATGAGGTCAGACACGGAAGCCGAGTCGTCAGCGGACGCGGCCGACGCTTCCCAGGCGGACTCAGCGTCACGGGCCGAGTAGCCGAGCGATTGCAGGCCGAGGACGACCTGGTCCCGCCACCCCGGAGCCGTCGTGGTCGCCGCCGGCAGCCCGTCGTCGGTGAGTGTCAGGGCCTTGTCTTTCAGCTCGAGGACGAGCCGCTGGGCGGTCTTGCGGCCCACGCCGGGTACCTTGGCGAGGGCGACCAGGTTCTCGGTGAGGATCGCCTGACGCAGCTGGCCAGCCGTCAGATGGGCCACGATGGCGAGCGCCAGCTTGGGCCCGATCCCCGTCACCGACTGGACAAGGACGAACGCCTCACGTTCCTCGGCGGTGGCGAAACCGTAGAGGGTCAGCGCGTCTTCGCGGACGGCCAAGTGGGTGTGGAGGCTCGCCTCGGCGCCGGTGCGGAGTTCAGCGGAGGTACCGGGGGTGGTGAGGACCGTGAACCCGACCCCGCCGACGTCGATGATGACGGTGGTCGGCGTGACGGCGGCCACCTGGCCCCTCAGCCGCGCGATCATGCCAACCCCCGTCGGACCGCGGCTACAGCCTGCCACGACCGGGGCGGTCGGGGTGTGGCCGCCACCGCCTCCTCCAGCCGCTCCGCGGCCGTACCCCGCCAGGCGTGGCAAATCGCGAGGGCGACCGCGTCAGCCGCGTCGGCGGGCGAGGGGGCGACGTCGAGGTGCAGGATCCGGCACACCATCTGGCCCACCTGTTGCTTGTCCGCGCGGCCCGAGCCGGTGATGGCCGCCTTCACCTCCGACGGGGTGTGCTGGTAGACGTTGAGGCCGTGGCGCGCCGCGACGAGCATCGCGACGCCCGCGGCCTGGGCCGTCCCCACGACGGTCATCAAGTTATGTTGCGCGAAGACGCGTTCGATGGCGACGACCTCGGGGCGGAGACGGCGGATCCATTCTTCAAGGCCCGCCTCGATGGCGAGCAGGCGGCGGGAGGTGTCAAGGCCCGCGGGAGTCCGGATGACGCCCGCCTCGACCAGGCTCGCCCGGCCCGGGGTGCCGTCAACCGCACCTAGCCCACAGCGGGTGAGGCCCGGATCAACCCCGAGTACGAGCATGGCTAGTCTTCTTCGAGCTGGGCTTCGATATCGGCGGCGATCTCCTCGTTGGAGTAGACGTCCTGGACATCGTCGCAGTCATCCAGCGCGTCGAGGATCTTGTACAGCTTGCGCGCGGTCTCCACGTCCGGGACGGGCGAAGTGAAGGACGGCTGGAAGGCGATATCGGCCGAGTCGTAGTCGATGCCGGCCGCCTGGACCGCCGTTCGTACCTCCACCAGCTGGGCGGGATCGCAGATGATCTCGAAGGTCTCGCCCGTGTCGTCAATCGACTCGGGGTCGGACTCGAGGGTGGCTTCCATGAGTTCCAGATCCGTGATCTCGCGGTGGCCCTGCTGCTTGGCGACGACGACGATGCCCTTGCGGGAGAACAGGCGGGCGACCGATCCCTGGTCGGCCATCGTGCCGCCGTTGCGGGTGACCGCGATGCGGACCTCCGACGCCGACCGGTTGCGGTTGTCAGTCAGACACTCGATCAGGATGGCGACACCCGCCGGCCCGTACGCTTCGTAGGTGATGTTCAGCCAGTCGGCACCGCCCGATTCGGCCCCGGAGCCACGCTTGACGGCACGGTCAATGTTGTCCGCGGGTACCGACGACTTCTTCGCCTTCTGCACCGCGTCGTACAGGGTGGGGTTGCCCGAGAGGTCACCGCCGCCAAGCTTGGCCGCGACTTCGATGTTCTTGATCAGCTTGGCGAACAGCTTGCCGCGCTTCGCGTCGATGGCCGCCTTCTTGTGCTTTGTTGTCGCCCACTTGGAGTGACCGCTCATTCCGTCCTTCTTTCTGTGTCGGTCTCACTTTACCTGATCAGCCG
>JAIRVA010000143.1 GCA_031254155.1 Propionibacteriaceae bacterium | reverse complement strand
AAAACGGCACCATCCTCCCCGACTGCCTCGCCACAGCCGACGACACAATCCTCGGCACCACCCAGGCCAGATGCCTCATCCTCAAAACCAACATCCCCATCCTCACCACCCACCCCAACCTCGAACGCATCACCTACGACATCGCCCGCGCCGCCCACGCCCTCACCTGGGCACACAACAACCAACGACTGGGCGACGCATGACAGCGTGTTGGGACGCATTACTGCCAGCCAAACAGCCGTCGTCCCATCGTTGATCGCCAACCGACTTGGTCTCGCCTGCAGCGAGGACCCAGCCTTGGTTGACGTGGTCTCATAAGGCTCTGATCCGTCGGCACGTTACAGGATCGCCCTGATCCGTTCGACCGCCTCGGCGGTCGCTTCGGCCGTACCGAAGGCCGTCAGACGGATGTACCCCTCGCCGCCCGGCCCGAAACCGACGCCCGGGGTCGTGACGACCTTCGCTTCATGCAGCAGCGTGCGGAAGAACTCCCAGGACGGGGCGGCGCCCGGTACCGCTACCCACAGGTACGGCGCGTCGACGCCGCCGTACACAGCGAGCCCGGCCGCCTGCAACCCCTCCCGGATCACCCTGGCATTGTTCATGTAGTACGCGATGGTGGCTTGAGTCTGCTCGCACCCCTCCGGCGTGTACACCGCCGCACCACCTCGCTGGACAACGTACGCGACACCGTTGGACTTCGTCGCTGCCCGCCGCCGCCACAACTCATTCAGGCTTGTCCCACCGCGTTTCAACGCCTTCGGGATGACGGTGTAGCCGAGCCGCGTCCCGGTGAACCCGGCCGTCTTGGAAAAACTGCGGCACTCGATCGCGCACTCGGCCGCACCGTCGATTTCAAAGATCGAGTGGGGCGCACCGCTGCTGATATAGGCTTCGTACGCCGAGTCGTACACGATCACCGCGTCGTGCGCCCGCGCGTAAGCCACCCACCCGGCCAATTGTTCCCTTGTCGCGGCCACACCGGTGGGATTGTTGGGAAAACAGAGATAGACCATGTCGGCGTGTTCCCGCGGCGGTTCGGCGACGAACCCGTTATCCGCGGTACAGGGTACGTAGACGAGCCTCTCCCACGTGCCACCGGCGTACTCCCCCAAGCGGCCCGCCAGCGCGTTGGAGTCAACGTACACCGGATAAACCGGGTCGCACACCGCAACGACATTGTCGCTGCCGAACAACTCGCCGAGGTTGGCGGTGTCACTCTTGGCGCCATCGCTGACGAAGATCTCGTCAAGACCGATCTCGACGCCCCGCGCCGCGTAGTCGTACCGCTGGATCGCCCGGCGCAGGAACTCGTAGCCCTCGTAGGGGCCGTACCCGTGAAAACTTGCCGCCTGGGCCATCTCGTCGACCGCCGCGTGCATCGCCGCGGTCACCGCCGGAGCAATGGGACGAGTCACGTCGCCGATGCCCAACCGGATCAGCTCGTCGCCCGGATGGGCGGCGGCGTACTCCTCGACCTGGCGCGCGATGTCGGCAAACAGGTAGTTACCCGGCAGTTTCGCGAAGTTCGGATTGATTGTGGCCATAACAGCTCCTTGTACGAGGGTCGTGAGTCAGACGTTCACCGACATGTCATACATCCATCTCCGCCTCGAACACAAACTCCGCGCCGCCGGTGAGGTAGACGTGATTGTTGCTCTCATCCCACCGGACGTGCAACTCGCCGCCCCGCAACGACACGGCCACCGACCGCCCGGTGTACCCGCCCAGAACGCTGGCGACGACCGCCGCGCAGGTACCGGTCCCACAGGCCAGTGTTTCGCCGGAGCCGCGCTCCCACACCCGCAGGCGCAGGTGATCGTCTTCCCTGGTCAACTCGACAAACTCGGTGTTGATCCGGTCGGGAAAAAGCTCGTGATACTCGAACTTCGGGCCAAGCCGCGGCAGATTGAGCGCGTCGATCTGGTCGAGGAAAACCACAGCGTGCGGATTGCCCATGGACACACAGGTGACGGCATAGTGCTCGCCGCCGACAGTGATCGGCCGGTTCGTCACCTCCGGACCGTCGAACCGCACGGGGATGTACGCCGGGCGCAACTCCGGTTCACCCATATCGACGGTGACGCGGGCGACCCGGTCATTCTTGATCGCCAGGTCGAGCGTCTTGATCCCGGCCAACGTCTCGACCGTGATCGTGGACTTGCCCGTCAATCCGCGCTCGTAGACAAACTTGCCGACGCAACGGATCGCGTTGCCGCACATCTCAGCCTCGCTGCCGTCGGCGTTGTACATCCGCATCGAGAAATCCGCCGACGACGACCGTCCGATCAGCACCAGCCCGTCCCCGCCGATACCGAAATGACGGTCGGCCACCCGGCGAGCCAACTCTGACGGCTTCGACACCGTCTGGGCGAAGCAGTTGACGTACACGTAATCGTTGCCAGCGCCCTGCATTTTGGTGAACTTCATTTTCCTGGCTCTTCAAGGTGATGTGGATGAACTTTTGGGCCTACATTTTAACGTACCGCCGCTGGTGACACCAATCCTCGCCATGTCGGCACCGTGCCTTTCACCCTTGCTTGCGCTTGCCAACCCCCGGTTCACGAGTCCCGTACGCGGAACAACTCACGCATTTTCTTCGCCCGCGTACGGATCAGCATCCCACCACTGCCAATCATCAGCATCCAGTTCATCGATCATGTCACAGAACGCCAGCACGTGATCAATGAACCGTTGCGGTGGACGCACACAATGCTCATCAACATAGTGGGCCAACCCACTCCGCCATGTGAACATACCATCAGTCTGAACAAAACCCCGGTACATCTTCTTCCCGCACATCAGGCATTCACCATCACCATCCAACGGCGCACCCACATCCAGACTATGCTCTAAATGTAGTGACACAAGTCCACGTTCATGCTCGTCCCACGACGGGTCCACATGATCCTGAGGCCGCGGCCTTTCCGGATGCTCTTCATCGGCCCACGGACCCAGCCAAATGAGTTGACGTTTCATCGCGGCAACCTCTCCACTAGTTGAGCAAGTCTATTCCAGTCCTCCATCAAGTTCTTCCCCCGCCCACTTGACCACACATCGTTCAACGGGGCGAGAACCGGGACCCCGAGCTCGTCCGCGAGTTGCTGCGCAAACGGACCCCGACCCGTCTGGCACGCAACCAACCGAATCGACTCCAGACCATCCCAGTTCCCACCACGAATGATCTCCGCTAACTGCTTCGCAGTCAACTCCTCCTCAAAGTCACCAATCACGCTCGTCGGCGTCCCATGAACAAATACATCATGATAACCAGCAATAGGGCGAAGCTCTCTTTGGTTGAACATGAGTGATCGGAACTTCACAAAATCGTCAATTCCGCGCCCGAGGACGGTTTTGCCGGTCATTGCCCGAAGAGTTGGCAGCAATCGCATCGCGGCATTGGTGGCAGCAGACTTCACCGCCCCCGTGAAACCAACCCAAGCAGCCCGCGACAACCCGCCAAGCCCGCCGAAAGCCCCAACACCACCCCCTGACCGCCACAAACCCATGGCGCCTTTCAGTGCGCTGAAGGAGCCTTTCAATGCGCCGAGTCCCACACACGCCAGGACGGCACCCACGATCGAGATGACCGCCTCAGTCCACGACCGCTCCCCCGTCGCCGCCAGGGCAATGTTCCCCAACGCGTTGATCACCGCCGCCACCGCGGCAATGATCATCAGCACCCCCGCCAACGCCTGACCGATCACCGGAATCCAACACACCAGCAGGGCGAGGATCCCCGCAATCGACGCGATCACCCCCGCCACATCCGTGATCCACGCGACAACCTTCGCACCCCAATCCGCCCACCACGAATCATTCAACCCATCCGACGAGGTGACCTGCTCAATCCGGTCCGACGCCGTCTGCGCCGCCAGGTCACGCTCCACCACCGCCTGGTCGATGACCTGTCGTTCCGACGTGATCCGCGTGTTCGCCTCGCCGACATCCTCCCACCGGCTGGTTTCCAGCCGCAGGTAACGGACACGTTGCTCGGCCTGTTCCGGGGTATCAGCCTGGTCAGCAAGTCGGGAGTACAGTTTCGCCAAGCGCGTGTTCTCGTTCAAATCGCACTGGGCCGACCTTGCCCGCGCCAACGCCTGGCTCGTCGTCGCCTGTACCCGGTCCAACGCGTACGAGTACTCCACCAGGGCATCCCCCGCCGCCCGGTACCGGGCCGCGGCTGTTTCCACCTGAGTCGTCAACTCGTCACGATTCTCCAACAACGCCGCCACCGACGCCGACCCCGACGTTGAACCCGCCGCCATCGCCCGCAACGTCGCCGCCGCCCGCGTCAATTTCGCCGCCACGGCCTGATACCCCTGACCGCCCTCACGCACCACCACCGGATCACCCGGCGTCGGATCCGACCCCCGGCCCACCGGACTCCAATCAGACGGCCGCTCCACGACCACCTCCCCATCCTGCCCACAGCCGGATACCGGACGACATAATGACAATCGCCATGCTATTACGCCATCTTGTTCGGGTTGAGAGTTCCCCGAGCCGGTACGGGCCGCCGTACCCTTACCGGGAAAACGACAGTCGCGCTTGACAAGAGAGTTCTTAGCTACATAATGTTGGGCGTTGTTGGGGGGTT
>JAIRVA010000116.1 GCA_031254155.1 Propionibacteriaceae bacterium | reverse complement strand
CTACGCTGCCCGTCTGGCCGACGGCTCCCCTGCCGAGGGGGCCGAACACCTGTCACCGGCGGAGCGGCGGCTGGAGGCCCTCCTGCTCGGGATCCGGCTCGCCGACGGGCTGGACCGGGCGCTGCTGACGCCCGCCGAGGCCGCGCGCGCCGATGGGTTCGTCGCCTCCGGACACCTCGTCCGCCAGGGGCCGCGGTTCATCTGTACACTGCCGGGGCGGCTTCTCGCCGACGGGATCATCCGCGACATCCTAGATTAAAGATTAGTTGTACGTGATAGACTCGGCCCGTGGCCAAGCAGCAGACACCAGCCCCGGCCGGCCCCCAGCCGCGTCGCCGGTGGCCGCGACGAGTGGGTCTCACGGTCCTCATCGTGGCCCTCGTCGCGGGGCTCGGTCCGCTCGCGGTCGTCCGGCTGATGGCTGTGGGTCGGATCAACTCAGTCGCCGATGTCGCACCACACGACGTGGCGATCGTCTTCGGGGCGGGGCTCGCCGGCAATGGACCTTCACCCTACCTGGCGGCGCGGCTCCAGGTGGCCCGCGACCTCTTCAACGCCGGGAAGGTCCGGGTGATCCTGGTGTCCGGTGACAATCTCAGTGTGTCCCACGACGAGCCGACCGTGATGATGAACTGGCTCACCGCCCAGGGGATTCCGGCGGACAAGATCGTCCGCGATTTCGCCGGGCAGGACACCTATTCAACCTGCGTGCGGGCCCGGCGGATCTTCGGGCTGGCCTCGGCCGTCCTGGTTTCCCAGACGTACCACCTGCCGCGCGCGATCGCGACCTGCCGCCTCACCGGCCTCGACGCCGTCGGGGTGGGTGACGAGACGGTCAAGGCGAACGACCCCTCCCGGTGGCGGCGCTACGAGTTCCGGGAGTGGCTGGCGGACATCAACATGGCGTACGAGGTCCTGAGTCGCCGCGTACCGGTTCTCGGCGAGCCAGAGACCGGCGTTGCCGACGCGCTCGGGCGGTGAACCGGACGCCGGTGGCGTTGTAACGATCCGATAACTTTGTGTGACGGTACCTTGACAGGCCAGCGTGTTAGCGTTCACAATTCACTAGGGGGGTGCACCCGGCGACTGATTCGGGCCTCCTATGAGAAACGCCAGTGACTCATTGATCGCAGACATACGACCAGCCAAGGAGGGCTCATGACGATCACACACACAGCCAAGAAGACGTTGGCGGCAGTCGCGGGTATCGCGCTCGCCGCCAGCCTTACCGCCTGCGGCGGCGGGGGCAGCGACGCGGCCTCGACGGGTGCCGCCGGTACGACCGGGACCACGGCCAGCGGGTCCGCCTCAGCCACGGCCGCCTCGACCGGCGGCTACAACCTCGTCCCGAAGGACACCAACGGTGACGGCCTAATCACGGTCGGCTTCGCCCAGGTCGGCGCCGAGTCCGGGTGGCGGACCGCGAACACCCAGAGTTACCAGGACTACTTCGTGGCGGCGAACGGTTTCAAGCTCGCCTTCGCCGATGCCAACCAGGATGCGGACAAGCAGAAGCAGGATGTCCGCGACCTCATCCAGCAGGGTGTCGAAGTGATCGACCTGGCGCCCGTGACCGACTCCGGCTGGGAACCCGTGCTCCAGGAGGCCAAAGATGCCGGTATCCCGCTCATCGTCTCCGACCGCCAGCTCTCGGTGTCCGACGACCTGTACCTGACGTACTTCGGCGGCAACATGGAGCAGGAAGGCAAGACGGCCGTCAAGTGGCTGGAAGACTACATCAAGGCCAACAACGTCACCGATCCGATCAACATCGTCCACCTCCAGGGTACGATCGGTTCGACCGCCCAGAAGGGCCGTAGCAAGGCGCTCACCGACGCCGCCCCGGCGAACAAGTGGAACGTCGTCTACGAACAGACCGGCGAGTTCACCCAGGCCAAGGGCCAGGAGGTCATGGAGTCCTTCCTGCAGCAGGGCAAGGATTTCAACGTCATCTACTCCGAGAACGACGACATGACGTACGGCGCGATTGAGGCCCTCAAGGCGGCCGGCAAGGACCCGAAGAGCTACATCATCATCTCCTTCGACGGCAACAAGTCGGCCGTCCAGATGGTCATCGACGGCCTGATCGACGTCATCGCTGAGTGCAACCCCTTGCTCGGGCCGCAGGTGGGCGACCTCATCAAGAAGTCCGCGGCCGGGGACAAGATCGCCAAGATCACCTACTCGGTGGAGAGCTTCATCGACTCGACCAACGCGGCTGAGAAGATCAAGACGGCTTTCGGTTCCTGATCTTTCGGTTCGTGTCACAGTACGCCTAACCACGTGACGGGAGGCAGGCCCTGGGGCATGTCCCAGGTGTCTGCCTCCCGTACTCAAAGCCGAGTCGAAAGGAATCCGATGGCAGAGCCGCTCATCCGGATGCGTGGGATCACGAAACACTTTCCGGGGGTGCACGCCCTCGACAACGTCGATTTTACGCTGGCGGCGGGGGAGGTCCACGCGCTCATGGGGGAGAACGGGGCCGGTAAGTCCACTCTGGTGAAGGTCCTGACCGGGGCCGAAGCCTTCGAGTCCGGGGAGGTCTACCTCGGACAATCACCCACACCTATTGTCAACCGGTCGCCCCAGGAGGCCCAGTCCCGCGGGATCTCCACCGTTTACCAAGAGGTCAACCTGTGCCCCAATCTGAGCGTGGCCGAAAACCTGTTCGCCGGCCGGCAACCCCGCCGGGCCGGCTTCGTCAACTGGGGCGAGATGAACCGTCGGGCGAGAGCGATCACGGAGTCCATCGGTCTTGACGTCGACGTCCAGCGCCCGCTCGGCGGCTACTCCATCGCGATGCAGCAGATGATCGCCATCGGCCGGGCGATCGACATCTCGGCGCGGGTGCTCATTCTGGACGAGCCGACCTCCTCGCTCAACGAGCAGGAGGTAGCCAAGTTGTTCGCCCTGGTCCGGAGCCTCCGCGACCGGGGGCTGGGGATCATCTTCATCACCCACTTCCTCGAGCAGGTGTACGAGGTGTGCGACACCATCACTGTGCTGCGCAACGGCCGGCTCGTGGGACAGTACGCGATCGCCACCATGCCGCGCAAGGACCTCGTCGCCGCCATGCTCGGCCGGGCCTTCGATGATCTGGCGGCGGTCCAGCGCCGCTCGGAGGAGGCCATCGACCAGGCGAGCCAGCCGGTCATCGCGGCGGCCGGGCTTGGCTTCCGGCACGGGCTTAGTCCCTTCGACCTGGAAATCCGCGCGGGCGAGGTGGTCGGCCTGGCGGGCCTCCTGGGCAGCGGCCGCACGGAGATCGCCCGCGCGGTCTACGGGGCCGACGACCCCGAACTTGGGACGTTGGCGGTCAAGGGGCACAAGATCGGGCACTCGCCGCTCGATTCGATGCGGGCCGGGATGGCGTTCTGCCCCGAGAGTCGCAAGGACGAGGGGTGCGTCCAGGATCTCTCGGTCCGGGAGAACATCGTCCTCGCCGAGCAGTCGAAGCGCGGTACCTTCCACCTGATTCCCCGCGCCGAGCAGGAGAAGATCGCGCGGGCGTACGTCGACCTCTTGCAGATCAAGACCGCGAACCTGGAGACGCCGATCAAACAACTCTCGGGCGGGAACCAGCAGAAGGTCATCCTCGCTCGCTGGCTCGCCACCAACCCGGACTTCCTCATCCTGGACGAACCCACCCGCGGGATCGACGTCGGGACGAAGACCGAGATCCAGAAGCTCTGCGTCCAACTGGCCGAGGATGGCATGGCCGTGTTGTTCATCTCGTCCGAGATCGACGAGATGCTGCGGACCTGCAACCGACTGGGTATCATGCGCGACCTCAAGAAGGTCGGCGAACTCGTTGGCGATGAGATGTCCTCCGCCGCGATCATGTCCATGATCGCGGGTGACGAGGCCGGCGAGCACCGGTCGTCCGAGTCCGCGCCAACGGCGAAGGAGAGCGATGTCTAGGGCAGTCAAGGTGATTGTCACCCACCGGATGTTCTTCCCCCTGGTGTGCCTGGTCCTGGTGCTGGCCCTCAACATCATCGTCACCGTGACCACGACCGGGTCGGCTGGTCCGTTCTTCCAGATCGTCATGACGAACGGCACCCTGAACGGACCGTTGATCACGATTCTCAACCGGTCGTCGGAACTGGTGATCCTCGCCCTGGGGATGACGATCGTCGTCTCGGCCTCCGCCGGGGCGGACATCTCGGTCGGCGCGGTGATGGCGCTCTCGGGCGCGGTCAGCGTCTGGCTGCTGGGGTACGGGCAACTGAAGACCAACAACTACCACGTGCTGACGTACGTCGTACCCCTCGCGGTCGGGCTCCTCGTCGCCCTGGTCGTCGGCGTGATCTGCGGGGTGTGGAATGGCTTCCTCGTCTCGAAGCTGAAGATCCAGCCCATGGTCGCGACGCTCATCCTGTTCACTGGCGGGCGGGGGGCGGCCAAGGTCGTCTCCGACGGACAGATCCCGAAGGTCGATGTCCCCAGCTACAAGTGGCTCGGCAGTTTCATCCAGGACTCGCGGGGCGATAACCTCATCCCGATCCCGACCCCCATCTTCGTCGCCGCCGCGATGGTGATCATCACGGTGGTGGTGTTGCGTTTCACAGCGCTCGGTACGACGATCCAGTCCGTCGGCATCAACGCCCGCGCCAGCCGGATCGTCGGTCTCAAGTCGTCGCGGGTCATCCTGATGGCCTTCGTGTTCTGCGGCGCCTGCGCGGCGATCGCCGGCATGATCGCCACCAGCCGCATCGGGGGCATCGATACCAACAACTGCGGGAAGATGCTGGAGTTGGACGCGATCCTGGCCGTCGCGCTGGGCGGTAACAGCCTGGCCGGCGGCAAGTTCTCCCTCAGCGGGTCGGTCATAGGCGCGATCACCATCCAGACGCTGACCACCGTTCTTTACTCGATCAACGTCACCGCTGACCAGTTGCCGCTCTACAAGGCGATCGTGGTCGTCGTCATCGTCGTACTCCAGTCGCCCGAACTCAGGCCGATGGTACGGCGAGGTCTCGCGGCCGTGCAAGGGCTGGGTACGCGGAAGGTGGCGGAACGATGAGCCACCACACCGACGACACACCCCGGCTCGGGGGCGGCCTGTGGCGCGGGCTGCGCGCTCGTTTCTACGGGAACAACTTCCTCGTTCTCATCACGGTCATCTTGTTCGTCGCGATCTATCTCGCCGGCGTCATCATCTACCGGAACAAGAACTTCGGCAGCCTCAACTCGTTCTTCGACATGTTGAACTCCAACCCGGGCCTCATCGTCATCGCGGCGGGCATGACCATGGTCCTCGTGTCGGGCGGCATCGACATCTCCGTCGGCGCCCAGGTGGCGATGTACTGCATGATGTTCGCCTTCTTTATGGAGAACAAGGGCGTGAACGCGTACGTCATGATCGTGGTCGTCCTCGTCACCGGGCTCGTGTTCGGGCTTGTCCAGGGCGTGTTGGTGGCGTACTTCCGGATCCAGCCGTTCATCGTCACCCTGGCCGGGATGTTCTTCGCCCGCGGCATGACGGCGGTGATCTCGCCGCAGACAATCGACATCACGAACAAGCAGTTCATGAACCTCGCCCTCTTCAAGATCAAGTTCCCGTTCGGGGGTTACACCAACGCCGGCGGGGTCTACCAGACGCCGTTCATCTACCTGTCCGTCGTCCTGGCGCTCGTCGGGCTGGTCGCGGTCTACGTCATCATGACCTGGACGGCGTTCGGGCGGAGCGTCTACGCCGTCGGCGGGAGCGAGCAGTCGGCGCTGTTGATGGGGCTCAATCCGAAGAGCGTGAAGCTACGGGTGTACGTGTTCAACGGCCTGCTGACGGCGTACGGCGGCTTCCTCTTCTGCCTGTTCTCCACCGGCGGCGCGGTCGAAAAGGCGCAGGGTTTCGAGATGCAGGCCATCGCCTCCTCCGTCATCGGCGGCGCGCTGCTGACCGGCGGCGTGGGCAACGTTCTGGGTTCGTTCGTCGGCGTTCTCGTCCAGACGACCATCGTGAAGTTCATCAACTTCAACGGTACGCTGGCCAACGGCTGGTCCAGCATCGTCCTGGCCGCCATCATGAGCTTCTTCATCATCCTCCAGAGCGTCTTCACCCGCCTGCGTGCCCGGCGGGAGTAGGTTTGACCAATAGTTTTAGCTAGTACTAGGTTTAGCAGGTATGCTAGCCACATGACGTGGAATGTCGTGATAGTTGACGACTACCGGCGGTGGCTCGACTCGCTTGACCGGGAGGTATATGTCCGAGTGATGGCTGCAGCGGACATTCTGCGGGAGGAGGGCCCCTCATCGGGGGCGACAAAACGAATGACTGGGATGGTTGGTACAAACGAAACGTGCCAGTAGCTGATGCCCGGTTCGCGCTGTACCTAG
>JAIRVA010000071.1 GCA_031254155.1 Propionibacteriaceae bacterium | reverse complement strand
GGTCGTCCGTCAGGTGTGGTTCCCGATCATGGGTACGGCGGTGGTCTTCGCGCTGTTCCACGGTGTCCAGAACCCGTGGTTGTTCGGTTCGCGGCTGGTGTTCGGCCTGCTCGCCGGGATCCTGGTGTGGCGGACGGGCGGTCTCGAAGCGGCCGTCGCGATCCACGTCATCAACAACTTGTGTGCCTTGGGCCTGGCGACGGTGACGGGGACGGTCAGCGACATCCGGACGATGACTGAGGTGGGCTGGACCCAAGGGGTGTCGGACGTGGTCATGTTCGGTCTTAGTGCCGTTGCCTGCTGGGGGATCGCGGTGGGAATGCGGGTATCGACGGTGGTACGGGACCGCGGATGAGGCGTAGAACCGGTGTTAGGGCCGGTCATTTTGTGCCCAAGGGCCAGTTCAGATAAAGTTGACCCCTGGCAATAACACCCTGGGGTATGGGGTAATTGGCAGCCCAGCGGATTCTGGTTCCGTTAGTCTAGGTTCGAGTCCTAGTACCCCAACACGACAGCTGAGAGCGCGGCAAGCGTTAGCTTGACGGCGCCGAAGCGGAGTTTGGGGTCGACAGCGAAGCTGGAGCACCCCAACACAGACAGAGCGCAGAACGAAGAACAGTTCCGCTCCCGGCGGTTATCGGTCACAAAGTGACCGATAACCGCCATCGTACACACCGAAGGCCAAGTAAGCTTGGCCGTACGGCGGGTACGATGGCGGAAGGGCGCGCAAAGCGCGCCCGTACCCCCGGACAGCCCCACAAATCGGAGTTTTGCCGAGGCCCAGGCCGGGGTTGGAGGGCGCGAAGCGCCCGGAACACCCCAACACGTGGTGGATCCCCTCTGCCGTACCTCCCAACCCTCCCGTGGGGTCACTTGTGTCGCTTTTCGCCCCAGTAAACCCGACCGAACTGACCCCACGGTCAGCTTTCCACCCTGAGTATGGAACCAACCACCTGGGCGGGGATACGCGCCGGCCTGACGCGAGCTGACGCGGCCCGCCAGTACGGCGCTGCTTGTGGTCAGGGCCGGTTTGCCGGAGCCGCTCGCCAACCTCGAGATTACGGACGCGTCTGGACGGACGGTCTACTGGATCGATTTGGCGTACGAGGGACCCAGACTGGGCATCGAGTACGTCGGCGCGGTTCACGTCGCCGACCGGCAACACATGCAGCGTGACGCCCGGCGCCGTCGTGCTCTCGAAGACAACGGCTGGCGGCTGATCACCGTGACCGCCGCTGACCTCATCACCGATCCGCTGGGGGTCGTGGAGTCGATCCGGGCCGCCCTGAATGGGCGGCGCTGACCCGTCGATTGCGCGGGGGCGGGCTGCATCTGCTAGACTACTCAGGCGTTCAGCGCAAGGCCCCGTTGTGTAGCGGTCAAGCACGCCGCCCTCTCACGGCGGTAGCGAGGGTTCGAATCCCTTCGGGGCTACCTAAAACGGAATGATTGAACATTCCCATTGTTGCCCAGCACCCCTTTTCGAGTGTGATTTCACTACCCGCCTTCCGATTGGTGTGAAGCGCTGTTGACATACTGTGCGACACATACTATTATGAATGTACCACTACAGCGGAGACTACACATGGAAAGAGACGACGTACTGGGCAACCTGGTGTCGGAGTTGCGGCGAGGGACAGTGGTCCTCGGCGTACTCGCGAGTCTCGGGAAACCGGCGTACGGCTACAGCCTGATCGAGAGACTGTCCGGGGCGGGGCTCTCGGTGGAGGCGAACACGCTCTATCCACTGCTTAGGCGGCTGGAGGGCCAGGGGCTGCTCACCAGCTCGTGGGATACCACGGGGGCCAAACCCCGGAAGTATTACGCGTTGACCGACTTCGGGGGCGAGGTCTTGCGCGAACTCACGCGGCAATGGTACGCCACCCAACACAACCTGACGAACATCCTGGGGGGAAACTAACTCATGAAAACCGACCTGATTACTCGCTACATCTATGCCGTGACGCGAAACCTGCCGCCCGACTCCCGGGCGGACGTGGAGACGGAACTGGACGGGCTCATCGCCGAACTGCTCGCCGGGCGCTGCGACGGGGAGCCGGCCGTCGACGACATCCGTCAGGTTCTCACCGAACTGGGTCACCCGGACGAGTTGGCGGCCAAGTACCGCCCCGACGACGCTGCGCTTATCAGTGGGGCGAACTACGTGATGTACCGCCGGATCCTGCGGCTGGTCCTGCCGGTTGCCGCCGTGGCGATCGCGCTCGCGACCGGGTTGTCGTACGCCCTGGACTGGCCGGAGACCGCCTCGGCGCCGGCCGTCGGGATGTGGATCGGGCAGACCCTCGGGGCCGCGGTCGGCGGGGCCATCCAGGCCTTCGCGGTGATCACCATCGTGTTCGCCATCCTCGAACGCCGGAAGGTGCGAGTTCGCGGCGGCGATTTCTTGGACAACCTGCCGCCCGTGCCCAAGGCGACGGCCCGGATCAAACCGCGCGGGCCGGTCATCAACATGGTGTGGTGGATACTGCTGGTGGTGCTCTTCCTCGGCGTGCCGCAGGTGATCGGTGGCTGGACGCCGGGTGCGGGCTGGGTTCCCGTCTTCTCCGTCTCTCACCTGCGGAGTCTCTGGCTGCCGGTCATCTTGTGGGCGGTTCTGGGTATCGCCAAGGACGTCGTCCAGTTGGTGGAGGAGCAGTACACGCCGCGGCTGGCGATCCTCACCGTGGTGGCGAACATCCTGGTCGCGGGTTGTACGGCGGTGGTGTTCCTCCCGCCAGCGATCATCAACCCGGACTTTGTCGCCCACCTGGACGACTTCGTGACCGGCGCGGGTGGCCGGGTCATCTGGCCCTGGGGCGAACACCTCAATCTCGTGGTCTTCGGCATCATCGGTATTGTCCTGGTCATCGAGACGGCGGCCACCATCATCCGGGCGATCGTCAACCGCGCGTAGACAAGGTGCGGACTCGATAGACTGACCTCCAAGGTAAGGTGAGTGATGAGCAACACGGCGACGGTGACCGAGTTGGCCCCCGACTTCTTGGCGCTCGGCGGGACTATCGCCGCGCCCCCGGATGTGCGGCATGTTAGCTGGAGCGAGATTCGTGAAGCCGCCTACCGGAGTCGCAATCATGATCACCAGGAGGCGGCCCGTTCGGCGGACCAGACGGCGGGCGGCTGAGGATCCGCGGCCCCTTGGCCACCGGTAGGCTAGGGGATATGCACGGTGAGTACAAGGTCCCTGGGGGCAAACTGGTGACGGTCGACTGCGCGGTCGTCGACGGCCGGTTCGCGCGGGTCCGCGTGGGCGGAGACTTCTTTCTTGAGCCCGACGAGGCGCTCGGCCGGATTGGGGGTGCGCTGGAGGGGCTGCCCGTCACCGCCCGGGCTGGGGAGATCGCGGCGGCCGTCACGGCGCGCCTGGAACCGGGGGACGCGCTCATCGGCTTCGCGCCCCGCGACGTCGGGTTCGCCCTGCGGCGGGCGGTCGGGGCGGCCACCACCTGGGATGACCACGTCGTCGAGTTGATCGAGGACGGCCCGCGCGATCCGTACACCCAGATGGCGCTCGACCAGGTGTACGCGGAGGCGCTGTCGCGGGGGACGCGCGGGCCGACGCTGCGGTTGTGGGAGTGGGGTGCCTCCGCCGTCGTCATCGGCTCCTTCCAGTCGCTCGCCAACGAGGTCGATGCCGAGGGGGCGGCGCGGCACGGTGTCACGGTGGTACGACGGGTCTCCGGGGGCGGGGCGATGTTCGTCGAGCCGGGGAACACCATCACGTACTCCCTCGTCGTCCCCGGTTCGCTGGTGGACGGGCTGAGCTTCGAGGAGTCGTACGAGTTCCTGGACCGCTGGGTGCTCGTCGCCCTCGGCGAACTCGGGGTCGCGGCCACGTACGCCCCCATCAACGACATCACGTCGCCCGCGGGCAAGATCGCGGGGGCGGCCCAGAAACGGCTGGCCGACGGGACGGTGCTGCACCACGTGACGATGGCCTATGACATCGACGCCACCAAAATGCTGGAGGTCTTGCGGATCGGGCGGGAGAAGCTCGCCGGGAAGGGGATCGCCTCGGCCAACAAACGGGTCGACCCGCTACGGTCGCAGACCCAGCTCGCGCGGGCGGAGATCGTGGCGGCCTTCGTGGCGTCGTTCGGGCGCCAGCACACCCTGGTGAGAAGCCGGGTGACGCCCGAGGAGGCCCAAGCGGCGCAGGCACTGGTGGCGGGCAAGTTCGCCACCCCGGAGTGGATCAGTCGCGTTCCGTAAAGGAAGTACTGATCTACGCTGTGTCGCCAGCCGGGCGTCCGGCGGGATGAGATCCGTCTGCCATATGTTGTACGTGGACTGGATGTCCACCGCAACATGTGGGAGGCGGAGATCGCCCGTCCGGGCGTTCGGATGGCGGCACATGGTAGATCAGTGGTTCCTAAACTGTCCGTACACTCTGTCCGGACGGCTTGCCGTGCCAACACCCGGCAAGCCCACCCAACCAGGTGGGGTTTGTGACAAGGTGAGACCATGACGTGGTTCCACCGTACTGCCCCCCTCATCACGCGGCCCGAGATCGAGGACCTGCTCGACCAGACCATCGCTGAAGCGCGAGACCGGCTGGGGATCGCCGCCCTGAACCGGGTTCTGCTGCTGCCGCCGGACATCACGCGGGCGCACGCGGGCGTGGGCTGGATGACGGAACACCTCTACCGCCGGTTGACGGAAGCGGGGGCGGAGGTCCACGTCATCCCGACCCTCGGCCAGCACCAACCCCACACGCCGGCGGTCAACCGGTGGATGTTCGGGTCGGTCCCCGAGGCGCGCATCCACGCCCACGACTGGAAGGACGGGGTTGTGAACGTCGGTACCGTGCCGGCGGAGCTCGTCGCCCGCGCGACCGGGGGCGTCGCGGACTGGGCGCTGCCGATTGATCTCAACACCAGTCTCCTGGACGGGAGCTGGGATCTCATCATCAACATCGGGCACGTCGTCCCCCACGAGGTGCTCGGCTTCGCCAATCACAACAAGAACTACTTCATCGGGCTGGGCGGCAAGCGGACGCTCGGCGCCGCGCACATGGCCTCGGCGGTGGTGGGGATCGAGAACAACCTGGGCAACCTGTTGACGCCGGTTAGACGCCTGTTCAACTGGGCCGAGGACCGGTTCCTCACCGGACTCCCGGATGTGTACGTCCAGGTGGTCATGAACTACGACGAGGGGGGCCAGCTCCAGCACACGGGGGTGTTCGTCGGCGACGACCTTGAGACGTACCTCGACGCCGCCCGGCTCTCCCGCGAGCAGAACATCACCATCTTCGACGAACCGGTGACGAAGATCGTCGCGGTCATGCAGGCCGACGAGTTCCACGCCACCTGGGTCGCCAACAAGGCGATCTACCGGACCCGCATGGCGATGGCCGACGGGGGCGAGCTGCTTGTCATCGCGCCCGGCGTCGTCCGGTTCGGCGAGCAGCCGGAGGTGGAGGCGCTGATCCGGAAGTACGGGTACCTCACGAAGGCGGAGGTGCTGGCGCTGTACCCGGTCTCGCCCGATATGCAGGACATCCCCCACGGCACCGCCCACCTGGTCCACGGTTCGCCCGAGGGCCGGTTCCGGATCACGTACGCGCCCGGCGGGCTCAGCCAGGCGGAGATCGAGTCGGTGGGGTACGGGTACCTGGACGTGGCGGCCGCCCTGGCGCGCTACAACCCGGCGACCATGAAGGACGGCTGGAACACGCTGCCGGACGGGGAGCGGGTCTACTTCATCTCCACCCCGTCGGCGGGGCTGTGGGCCGCCCGTGACCGCCTGGAGGGGCGGCCGGTGTCCGTGGAGTTGTAGCCCGGGTCAGCTTCCCAGAACCAGTTCAACGGCCGTCACGCGGGATAGATGTCGAGTGTGAGTGGCAGATGTTGGGCATATCCGACGAAGTCGGTGTCCGTCGTGAGAACTGGCCAGTGGTAGCGAATCGCGACTGCACAAATGAGGAAGTCGATGGATGAACCCTGGAGTCCGTGGCGGCGACAGGTGTTTGAGTGCTCGGCCGCCGCGATGTAGTCTTCCGAGTTGATCGGGGTGTCGCTGAGGGCCGCGAGCCGGTCGCGAAGACGAGAGAACTGCGCCGGGTCGCGGATGCCGCTCAGGAGTTCTTGTCGGACGGGGCCGATGATGGCAGCGGTGACATCGTCGAGCAACGTAGCGAGGCGGTAGATGTACGGTGCCCAGTGCGCTTGTGGGGTTGACCGGCGAAATGCGAGCGACCAAACCGAGGTGTCAACGAGAACCGTCACGATGCCGCAACCGTTTGTAGTCGTAGTCAGAGTCGTAATCGACGGTACCGAACATCTCGATGATTTCGGGGGCACGGCGACGTGCGATGTACTCGGCCAAGGCTTGCTCGACGGTCGCGCGTTTCGTCTTTAGCCCGGAACAAGCTAGGGCTTCTGACAGCAGCGACTTGGTGAGCGCGAGATTCGTCGCCATGCGATCTCCTTCCTCACACCTCAGTCTACACATCAGAATGTGTGGGCGGGCGACCGGCGATCTGGGCCGCCAGGTACCCCGCCCCGTACCCGTTGTCGATGTTGACGACCGCCACGCCGGGGGCGCAGGCGTTGAGCATGGCGAGCAGGGCCGCGAGACCGTCGAAGGCGGCCCCGTACCCGACGGAGGTCGGGACGGCGACGACCGGGCAGGCGACCAGGCCGGCCACGACACTGGGGAGCGCGCCGTCCATGCCCGCGACGACGACGCAGACCCCGGCCGCCCGGAGGTGGTCCAGGTGGGCGAGGATGCGGTGCAACCCCGCCACGCCGACGTCGACGAGCAGTTCAGCCGCGCGGCCGAGGTACCGGGCGGTCAACCACGCCTCGCGCGCGACCGGCAGGTCGGACGTACCGGCGCAGGCGACCACGACCGGCGCCCCCGTCGGTGCGGGGAAGTCGCCCGGCCACCAGACCAGGCGCGCCACGTCATCGGACCCGGCGCCGGCGAGGACAGAGGTGATGGCGGCGGCCTTGGCCGCGTCGGCCCGCGTGAAGAGCGTCCGTACCCCCGTCCGACCGATCTCGGCGGCGATGACGCGGATCTGGTCCACGGTCTTGCCCTCGCAGAACACCGCCTCTGGGTACCCCCGGCGCGCCTCGCGGTGCAGGTCGAGGGTCGCCACGTCGGCGAGCGGGAGCTCAGTCATGGCGGAGCGCCGCCAGCGTGAAAGCCCCGGAGGTGAGGCCGGCGAGGTCGAGCGCCACGTACGCGAAACCCGCCCGCCGGACGGCACTGACCAGACGGTCCCGGACTCCGGGGGCGAGGGCCAGTGACAACTCCGCCTGGGGTACCTCCACCCGGGCGACCTCCCCGTGGTGGCGGACCCGGACATCCGAGAATCCGAGCGACCGGACGGCCGCTTCGGCCCGCTCGATCTGGGCCAGCTTCTCGGCCGTGACCGGGGTGAAGTGGGGGATGCGGGAGGCGAGGCAGGGGGCGGCGGGTTTGTCCGCGACGGCGAGGCCGAGTTGGCGGGCGAGCTCGCGGACCATGGTCTTCGTGAGCCCGGCGGCCGCCAGCGGGCGCAGGACGTGGTGGTCGGTCGCCGCCTGGGCGCCGGGGCGGTCCAGGCGGCGGGCATCGTCGGCGTTTTCCCCGTACGCGACGGCATCGACGCCGTACTGCGACCTGACCTCGGCCTCGATCTGGGCAAACAGCGCCGACTTGCAGTGGAAGCAGCGGTCGGGCCCGTTGGCCCGGTAGGCGGGGTCGTCCACCTCGTGGGTCAGGAGTTCGATGACCGGGACGCCGAGGCTCGCCGCGCTGCGCCCCGCCGACTCCCGCTCGGACTGGGCCAGACTGGGCGAGACGGCCAGGACCGCCAGGACGCGGCCGACGCCCAACTGCCGGACGGCCAGGGCGAGCAGGACGGTTGAGTCAACGCCGCCGGAGAACGCTACCGCGAGACGCGCCGGCTCGCCGATGGCCACCGCGACCCGGCTCGCCCAACTGGCTGCTGCCTCGCTGAGCGTGCTCATTGCCCAGCGGGGGCGGGTTTCTTGGCGCGGTGCCGGTGGCGGCGCGGCGCCCCCTCGTCCTGGGCCTTGGGGGTCTTCACGTGCTCGGTCTTCTCCCGGATGACGACGCCGTTACTGCGGCGCTGGCGGCGGCCCGGCTTCCGCGTGGACGCCTTGGCCTCGGAGGGCTTCGTCTTGACCGGCGGGACCGGCGCGGCCACGAGCCGCCCCGTCGCGTCCGCCGGGATCTCGAGCTCTTCCAGCAGCTGGGGGGTCGTGGAGTAGGCCTCCACCGGTTCGGGGAATCCCAGGTCGAGGGCCTTGTTGATCATCTTCCACCGGGGGATGTCGGCCCAGTCGACGAAGGTGACAGCGATGCCGGTCTTCCCGGCCCGCGCGGTCCGGCCGATGCGGTGGAGGTACGTCTTCTCGTCGTCGGGGCAGTCGTAGTTGATGACGTGGGTGACGTCGTCGACGTCGATGCCCCGCGCGGCGACGTCCGTACACACGATTGTCTGCGCCTTCCCCGCCCGGAACTTGGCCAGGGACTTCTCGCGGACCACTTGGCTGAGGTCGCCGTGCAGGCTCGTGACCTTGAACCCGCGCTCGGTGAGGTCGTCGGCCAGCCGCTGGACCTCGCGCTTCGTCGTACAAAAAATCATGACCCGTGTGGCACCCGGCACCTGGAGCAGCTTCCCCACGATGGCGGGCTTGTCGAGGTCGTGCGCCTGGAAGACGTGTTGGGCCGTCTCCGGGACGGTCGCCGTGTCTTCGGCGGCCTCGGCCCGGATGTTGACCGGTTGGGCGAGGTGGGTCCGGGCGAGCGTGACGATTGCCGCCGGCATCGTCGCGGAGAACAGGAGCGTCTGGCGGTCGGCGGGTACGGCGGCGATCAGCTTCTCCACATCGGGGAGGAAGCCGAGGTCGAGCATCTCGTCGGCCTCGTCCAGGACGAGGATGCTGACCGCGCTGAGGTCCAGGTTGCGGCGGCCCAACAAGTCGAGCAGGCGGCCAGGCGTGCCCACGACGACATCCACGCCGCGCGCGAGCTGGTCGAGCTGGGGTTCGTACCCCACGCCGCCGTAGACCGTCAGGACGTTCACGTCGAGGCCGGACGCCGCCGTCTCGAGATCACCGGCGACCTGCGAGGCGAGCTCGCGGGTCGGGCACATGACGAGCGCCTGCGGACGGCGGTCGGGAGCGGGGAGGGTGATGCGCTCCAGGATCGGCAGGCCGAAGGCGAGGGTTTTGCCGGTCCCGGTACGGGCCTGCCCGATGAGGTCGGTACCCTGCATGGCGATCGGGATCGCCTGCTCCTGGATCGGGAAGGGATGGGTGATGCCTTCGATGTCAAGAGCCGCCACGAGGGCGGGGTTGATGCCGAGATCGGCAAAGGTGGTGGGTGACTCAGTCAGGATACTTACCTCACATATGCCCGCAGTGCGGGGAAACTGTCTTGTGGGTGCCATAGCACCGTGGGATATCCTACTCCTCATCGCAACGTGGTTCGGCGACGGTGGGCGCGAAACGCCGTAGCCACAGGGAGTTTTGCAGAACGAAAACCGAGGAGGACGCCATGGCGGCCCCGGCGATCATCGGGTTGAGGAGACCGGCCACGGCGAGCGGGATGGCGGCCACGTTGTACGCGAACGCCCAGAACAGGTTGGTCTTGATGCGGGCGAGGGTGGCCCGCGACAGCCGGACGGCGTCGACGGCGGCCAGCAGGTCGCTGCGGACGAGCGTGATGTCGCTCGCCTCGATGGCGACATCCGTACCGGCGCCCATCGCGATCCCCAGGTCCGCCTGCGCGAGCGCAGCGGCGTCGTTGATGCCGTCACCGGCCATCGCGACGACGTGGCCCGCGGCCTGGAGCCCAGCGACCACCCGGACCTTGTCCGCCGGCAACTGGTTGGCCAGGACGTGGTCGATTCCCACCGCGGCGGCGACCGTCCGGGCGGTGACCGCGTTGTCCCCGGTGAGAAGGTACGGGGTGACGCCCTGGCGCCGGAACTCCGCGACCGCCTGCGCCGAGGTGGGTTTGACGGTGTCGGCGAGCTCGACGAGGCCCTGGACCGCTCCCGACCAGGCGATGGCGACGACGGTGTGGCCGCGCGCCTCGGCGTCCGCGGCGCGGTCCAGGGTGTCGTCCGCCACGGTCGCCCACTCCCGGACCCACGCCAACCGGCCGGCGCGGGCGGGCCGGCCGTCAACAACGCCCTCGACGCCCAGACCACCGTGGGACCGGAAGTCGGTGACGGGCGGTGGTTGGTCGACGCCCACGGCGATGGCCTGGGCGATGGGGTGGGGGGAGCCGGCCTCGAGGGCCGCGGCCACGCGCCGGACTTCCGTACATTGTACGGAGTCTTCAACCACTGCCATGCGTCCCGTGGTGAGCGTGCCAGTCTTGTCGAGGACGATCGTGTCGATGCGCCGGCTCGACTCCAGGATCTCGGGCCCCTTGATGAGGATGCCCAGCTGCGCCCCGCGGCCCGTCCCCACCATGAGTGCCGCGGGCGTGGCGAGCCCGAGCGCGCACGGACAGGCGATGACGAGGACGGCGACCGCCGCCGCGAACGCTTGGGTCGCGTCGCGGGTGACGAGACTCCAGCCGACGAGGGTGGCGACGGCGATGCCGATGACGACGGGCACGAACACGGCCGCGACTCGGTCGGCCAGGCGCTGGACGGGGGCCTTGCCGGTCTGGGCCTGCTCGATCAGGCGGCCCATCTGGGCGAGCTGGGTGTCCGCGCCGATCCGGGTGGCCCGGACCACCAGACGGCCCTGGGTGTTGAGGGTCGCCCCGACGACCTGGTCGCCCGGCCCGACGTCACGGGGCGCGGACTCGCCCGTCAGCAGCGACTGGTCCACCGCCGAGCACCCGTCGATGACGACGCCATCCGTGGCGATCTGCTCGCCCGCCCGGACGATGAACTCGTCGCCGACGCTGAGGCGGTCGATCGCGATCCGGATCTCCTGCCCGTCCCGCCGGACGGTCGCCTCCTTGGCCCCCAGGCTGAGGAGCGCCCGGATGGCGGCGGATGAGCGCCTGGTCGCGCGGTCTTCGAGGAACCGGCCGGTCAGGATGAGGACGGTCAGCACCGACGCGACTTCGAGATAGAGGGTCATCGGACCCGTGCCGGCGCGGGGCCGCCACTCGAACCCCATCCGCATCCCCGGTGCGCCGGCACCGCCGAACAGCAGCGCGTACACGCTCCAGCCGTACGCCGCCACGACCCCGAGCGAGACGAGCGTGTCCATCGTCGTCGTACCGTGACGCAGGTTGACCGCCATCGCCCGGTGGAACGGCCAGGCGCCCCACAGCGCGACCGGCGTGGCGAGACCGAGGCTCACCCACTGCCAACCGGGGAACTGGGCCGGGGGTACCATCGCCAGGACCGCCACCGGGAGCGCCAGTACGGCGCTCACCGCCAGCCGGACCGGGAAGGGGGCCGGGGCGGCGGCGGGTGCGGGGGCGTGGACACGGGCGGTGTACCCGGCGGCTTCGACGACTGTGATGAGCGCCTGGATGCTGGTGTCCGGCGGGGCGGTGACCAGGGCGCGCTCGGTGGCCAGGTTGACCGTGGCGGTCACCTCGGGCAGTTTGCCGAGTTTCTTCTCGATGCGCGCGGCGCAGGACGCGCAGGTCATCCCGCCGATGTCCAGGTCGATTACCGTCGCCACGTCGTTCATTCTGCCAGGTTTGGCGGGTGGGGGTATCGTTAATAGATTGATATCTAGCGGTACGAGCGAGTAGGACGGAGTTGACGATGAGAGTTGGTCTCGTGGCCCACGACAACAAAAAGGGCGAACTGATGGAGTGGTGCGCGTTCAACCGCGGTACCCTGCTGCACCACGAACTGTGGGCGACCGGGACGACCGGTACGTTGCTGGAGCACGAGATCGGCCTCAAGATCCACCGGCTGCTGTCCGGGCCAATGGG
>JAIRVA010000063.1 GCA_031254155.1 Propionibacteriaceae bacterium | reverse complement strand
GGCGTGGCGGCACTGCTGGACGAGTTGCGGCACGGCGGCGTCAAGACCGCGATCGGGTCGTCCTCGAAGAACACGTCCTTGGTCCTCCACCGCCTCGGGCTGGACGACGCCTTCGACGCGGTCGTGGACGGGACGATGATCACCCGGTCGAAACCCGACCCCGAGGTGTTCCTCACCGCCGCCACCCGGCTGGGCGTCCGGCCCGGGTTGTGCCTCGTCGTCGAGGACGCCACGTCGGGGATCGACGCTGGTCTCGCCGCCAACATGTGGACGCTCGGGATCGGCCCCCACACCCGGGTCGGGCACGCGCACGCGGTCGTCGCGGGCCTCGGCGGTCTCGCCTGGGCAGACCTCGCCGCGCGCCTCGACGAGGGGGCCTGGACGATCCGCCGGACCGCACCCCCGGCTCCCGACCACCACCTGGAAACGCTGTTCACCATCGGCAACGGCCACATCGCGGTCCGCGGGACTACGCTCGAGGCCCGCCCCGGCGAAGAGGCCGCCAGCTTCATGCACGGGGTCTGGGACGACATGCCGGTCTGCCGGACCGAACTCGCGAACCTGCCCCACTGGTGGCAGATCGACATCACCGCGAACGGCCAGCCCCTGCGCGACCGGGTGGGCGAGTCGTACCTCTCGCTCGACCTGAGAACGGGGACGTTGCGGCGCGTCCTCACGTGGCGCCCCGACCCGGCGACGGAGCTCGCGATCACCGACGAACGCTTCCTCAGCCTCGCCGACCCCCACACCGGGGCCGTCCGCGTGTCCGTCACCGTCACGCGGGGCCAGGCGGAGGTACGACTGCGGGCCGGTCTCACCGGGCACGTCGACAACCTCGGGCTCCGCCACTGGGACATCACCGGGCAGACGGCGGCCATCACCGACCAGGCGCGCCTCGCCCTGGCGACGCGGACGCGGGCCACCAGCATCGGTCTCGCGGTGGCGGCCAGTTTCGCCGCGGGCGACGCGACGTACGACACCTGCGACGCGTGGGGCCAGCCGGCGGTCACCGCCACGCGGACCCTCGCGGAGGGGGCGACGCTCACCGCGACCAAGCTCGTCATCCTGGCGAGTACGGCCGAGACTCCCGATCCGGCGGCGTACGCCGACGACCGCCTCCGCGAAGCCGAAACCGCAGGCTGGTCCGGCCTCGCGGACGCCAACCGCCGGGCCTGGGCCGAGGTCTGGGCCACGTCCGACATCGTGATCGACGGTGACCCGGCCGCCCAGCTGGCGATCCGCTACAACCTGTTCCAGCTTGTCATTGCGGCGCCGCGAATTGCCGACTCGAGTATCGGCGCCAAGACCCTCTCCGGTTTCGGCTACCGCCACCACGTCTTTTGGGACACCGAGTTGTTCATGCTCCCCTTCTTCACGCTGACGCAACCAGAACTCGCCCGCCGCCTGCTCGACTACCGTTGGCGACGATTGCCGGGCGCCCGGCGCAAGGCGGCGGCCGGTGGCAAGCGGGGTGCGCGTTTCCCGTGGGAGAGCGCGGGGACGGGCGACGAGGTGTGTCCCAGTTGGGTCGAGAACCCGGCCGACCCGGCCCACCTCGTCCGGATCTGGACCGGCGACCTCGAACTGCATCTGGACGCCGACATCGCGTACGCCGTCGACCAGTTCTGGCGCGCCACCGGCGACGACGCGTTCATGCGCGAGCGGGGGGCCGAACTCATCGCCGACACCGCCACCTATTGGGCCGACCGGGCCGAGTGGGGGGCGGACGGGTGGTACCACTTCCGCGACACCATGGGACCCGACGAGTTCCACGAACACGTCGACGACAACCTCTTCACCAACCAACTGGCGGTCTGGCACCTCGACACCGCCGACCGCGTCCTGGGTTGGCTGGAGGCCCGCTACCCCGCCGACGCCGCCGCCCTGGCCGCGCGGCTCGGCATCGACCAGTCCACCCGGGAGCTTTGGCGCCGGGTCGCCAGCCGCATCGCCCCCCCGGTGGTCCGTGACGGGGTGTCGGAGCAGCACGCGGGTTTCTTCGACTTGACGGAGGTCGACTTCGCGCTGGCCCGCGACCCGCGGCGTACCCTTTCCATGCAGCAGGTGTACGGCATCGACGGTACCGCCTTGACGCAGAACCTGAAGCAGCCGGACGTCCTGATGCTGGCGTACCTGTTCCCGGAGCATTTCACCGAGACGGAGTTCCTGGCCAACTACCATTATTACGACCCGCGGACAGACCATGAACTGGGGTCGAGCCTCGGGCCGGCCATCAGCGCGATCATCGCGGCCCGGGCGGGCGATACCAGCGCCGCGTACGGCCACTTCTGCCGCGCCGCGCGGGCCGACCTTGACAATGTCCGGCGGAACGCGGGCGACGGCATCCACGGCGCCTCGGCGGGAGGCCTGTGGCAGGCGGTGGTGTTCGGCTTCGCCGGCCTGGAACTACGCGAGGACGGCTGGTCGACGCGGCCCCGTCTCCCCGCGGCGTGGACCCGGCTGCGGTTCACCTTCCTGAGGCGGGGGGTACCCCAGACGGTCGTTCTGACGGCTGAGATAGAGTGAGGCGGTGAACGAAACCGCCACCCTCGTCCTCTGGCGCCACGGTACGACCGACTGGAACACGGAGCACCGCTACCAGGGCCGGAACGCCGACACGACTCTGAACGCCACGGGGCTCGCCCAAGCCGCCGCGGCCGCCTCCGGTGTGGCCGCCTGGCAGCCGGCCGCCATCGTCTGTTCGCCACTCACCCGCGCCCGCCAGACCGCGGCCGCCGTGGAGGCGCTTCTGGGGCGGGCATGTACGACGGATGACCGCCTGGCCGAAATTGATGTCGGCGCCTGGTCGGGGCTGGTCGTGGCCGAGGCGCCCGCCCTTGATCCCGCGTTCGCCGCGGCCCGGGCGGCGGGTCTTGACTACCGGATCGGCCAAACCGGCGAAACCTCGATGGAACTGGGCGCCCGCGTCGGGGAGGCCCTGCGGGACGCCGCCCGCGACGGGGAGACCACCCTCGTCGTCTCGCACGGCTGGGCCCTGCAGATGGGGACGGCCAACGTCCTCGGCTGGGATTACGCCTTGTCGCGCGGGCTCGCGATCATGGGCAACTGCCGCGTCTCCGTGCTCACCCGCACCCGGGGCCGCTGGCGGCTCGACCGCTGGAACACGGCGGGCTGACCGCTCAGGCGTCAATCAGGATGTGACCCTCGGCGTCGACCTCGACGTCGCGGTCCATCACCTCGGGCCGCCGCGGCGTGTACCCGTCGTGGAACAGCGGCGAGGAGATGATCATGTCGGCGGTCGCGCTGTTGCAGGCCGTCGGCGCGTTCCACAAGGTGGCGAGGCGCAGGAGCGCCTTGATGTCCGGGTCGTGGGGCTGCGGGGACTCCGGGTCCCAGAAGAAGATGAGGACATCGAGCTGGCCGGTGGCGATCAGGGCGCCGATCTGCTGGTCGCCCCCC
>JAIRVA010000062.1 GCA_031254155.1 Propionibacteriaceae bacterium | reverse complement strand
CCGGTGGGCGGCGCGCTGCCGGTGCCGTTCCAGGCCGGGGAGCCCTCGACCGGGCCCTTCACCTGCGCGGACGGTGCGGCGCGCACGAACCTGAGCCTTGACCAGGTGGAACTCACGGTGGGTGAGACGGCGACGGCCACGGCGCTGGTGACGGACGAGTTCTGCAACCCCGTGACGGGTACGGACGTGACCGTCACGGTGACCGGCGCGGCGACGGTGGCTCCGGCGGTCGGGACGACCGGCGCCGACGGTACGGTGACGGCCCAGGTGACGGATGCCACGGCGGAACGGGTCGCGGTGACGGCGGCAACCCCGAAGATCACGGTGGGCAGTGAGGACATCACGTTCACCGCCGGCGGCTTCTCGGCTGACCGCTCGAAGTTCACGGTCACCCCGGACGCGACGATCACGGCCAACATCCAGATCGCCGGCACGGGTGCGTACGTGGGTACGCTGACGGCACGGGATGCGAACGGCAACCCGGTGACGGCGTTGACGGGCATCACGTTTGGCGCGTCGGCGGACTACATCACGGTCTCGGCGGTCAGGGACTTGGGTGACGGTACGTACACGGTGACGTACACCTCCCGCGTGGCCGACGACATGGCCAAGGCGACGGTGACGGTGGACGGTACCCCGGTCGGGACGGCCCGGCCGGTCCCGTTCGTGGCCGGTACCCCCGACCCGGAGCCGGTGTGCCCGGCGGGTTCGCCGTACCAGACCGGGACGAGCGTGACGGCCGATCCGACCACCCTGCCGGTGGGCCGCGACTCGGTCGTGACCGCCCTGGTGACGGACGCCAACTGCAACCCGGTGCGGGGCGCGGCGGTCGATTTCACCGCGAACTCGGTGAATGCGACGCTGACGGCGGCGGCCGGTGTGACGGGTCCGGACGGTACGGCGCGGGCCACGGTGACCTCGTCGGCCCGCGAGCTGGTGACGGTGACCGCGGCGACGGGTGCGAGCCGGATCGGCGCGGCGCGCGTGGAGTTCACCCTGGGCGGGCTGTCGGCGGCCGATTCCACGTTCACGGTGTCCCCGGCGGTGACGCTCGGTGACTCCACCACCTGGCCGGTGGCCGGCGTGGGGACGTACACCGGTATCCTGACCGCGAAGGACGCCAACCAGAACGTGTTGCCGGATCTGGACCTCACGACGATCGCCTTCACGGCCTCGGCGGCGTACGTGGAGATCACGGCGGTCACGTACGTGGGCGACGGCCACTACGAGGTGACGTACTCCTCGCGGGTCGCGGACCCGGGCCTGACCGCGGCGCTGACGGTGGGCGCGCTCACGTTCGATCCCAAGCCGATCCCGTTCCAGGCGGGCACGGCGCAACCGGGACCGTTCACGTGCACGACGCCGCTCGTGCGGCCGGGGACGAGCCTGACGGCGAACCCTTGGGACCTGCCCGCGGGCGAGGACTCGACCGTGACCGCCCTGGTGACGGACGCCAACTGTAACCCGGTGGCCGGGGTGGACGTCGACTTCACGGTCGGCCAAAACCACGCGGCGAAACTGACGGTGGTGAGCGGTGTGACAGGCTCGGATGGCCGGGCGACGGCCACACTGACCTCGACGGCGGAAGAGACGGTCCAGGTCGCGGCGACGACGGGCGTGGGCCCGGTCGGCCAGGCGGACGTGAGGTTCCGGCTGGGCGCGATCTCGCAGGTCCACTCGTCATTCACGGTGAGCCCGGCGGCGACGGTGGGCGTCGAGGAGTCGTACCAGCTGGTGGGTACGGGTACGTACACCGGCACGCTGGTGGCCCGCGACGGGCATGGTAACCCGATGCCGGATCTCGCGGACGTGGCGTTCGCGGCGTCGCAGGATTACGTGACGGTGTCGGGCGTCGACAACCAGGGCGAGGGCGTGTACGTGGTGACGTTCACGTCGAAGGTCGCCGATGGGGCGCTGACCGCGACGGTCACGGCCGGTGGGACCCAGATCGGGACCGCCCAGCCGATTCCGTTCCGGGCGGGCGAGGTGTCGGTCACGCCGGACCCCGACTGCCAGCTCGACACGCAGGCGGCGACGAGTCTCACGGCCTCACCCATGGTGCTGGACGTGAACCAGGACTCGACGCTCACCGCGCACATCGCGGACACGTACTGCAACCCGCTGGCCGAGATCGTCGTGGAGCTCACGGTGGTCGACGGTACGGACGGGTTCCTGAGCCCGGAGGCGGCCGCGGGTATGGCGGTCGCGACGACGGACGGCAGTGGCGACGCTTTCGCCAGCCTGACGGACGCGACGGCGGAAGAGGTGACGGTGGCCGGGACGGTGAACGGGCTGCGGCTCGCGCCGGTGACGGTGACATTCCGCGACCCGGACCAGCCGGGTGCGCCGGTGATCACGTCCCCGGTTGACGGATGGGTGACGAACGCCGACCCGCTCAGGGTCGTGGGCGAAGGCCAGCCCGGGTCGGTTGTGACGGTGACCGCTGGCGGTACGGGCGTGTGTACGGCCACGGCCGACGCGGCCGGGCAGTGGTCGTGTGAAGCCTCCCTCGCCGAGGGTACCCACACGCTGGTGGCGACGCAGCAGGACGCGGCCGGGACGGTTTCCGTCCCCTCCAACGCGGTGACGGTGACGATCGACCGGACGGCGCCGACGGCACCGGTGGTGACGGGTCCGAAGGATGGCGGGGACGTCAACACGTCCACGCCGGAGGTGACCGGGACGGGCGAGCCGGGTGCGACGGTCGACGTGACCGACGGTGGCGGCAACACGCTGTGTTCGACGACCGTTGGGCCGGACGGAACCTGGTCGTGCACGGTGACGAGCCCGTTGCCGGAGGGTCCGAACGAGATCACGGTGACCCAGGTCGATCCGGCGGGTAACACGTCGGAACCGACCGTGGTGACGCCGAATATTGACACCGAAGCGCCGCCGGCACCGGTGGTGACGGGTCCGAAGGACGGCCTGGACATCAACACGTCCACGCCGGAGGTGACCGGGACGGGTGAGCCGGGTGCGACGGTCGACGTGACTGATGGTGGCGGCAACACGCTGTGCCAGACGACCGTGCTCCCTGATGGGACGTGGTCCTGCACGGTGACTTCGCCGTTGCCGGAGGGTCCGAACGAGATCACGGTGACGCAGGTTGATCCGGCGGGTAACACCTCCGAGCCGACGGTGGTGAAGCCGGTCGTCGACACGGTGGCGCCGGCCCAGCCGGTGATCACGCAGGCGAATGCGACGGCGGTCGCGGGTACGGCCGAGCCGAACGCGACGCTCCACCTGACGTGGCCGGACGGCACGACGGGCACAACGCTGGTAGACAGCAACGGCCAGTGGTCGCTGCCGACGCCGGGGAACATGGTGTCGGGCACGGTGACGGCGGTGGCGGTCGACGCGGCGGGCAACCCGTCACGGCCGGCCACGGCGTACCTCGACTTGGATGGCCCCGGCGCGCCGGACATCCTGACGGCGAACAAGACGGAAATCGCGGGTACGGCCGAGCCGGGCACCGTTATCACGGTGACCTACCCGGTGGTTGATCCGGTGACGGGCGAGGCGGGGACCAAGACCGCTGGTCCGGTGACGGTGACCCCGGAGGGGACGTGGACGCTGCCGACGCCAGAAGACGCGGTCAGCGGCCGGGTCGAAGCCGTGGCGACCGATGCGAACGGTAACCCGTCCGCGCCGGGGACCGGGTACCTGGACGTGGACGCGCCGGCCGCGCCGGTCGTGACGGGTCCGAAGGATGGCGGGGACATTAACACCTCGACCCCCGAGGTGACGGGTACCGGTGAGCCGGGTGCGACGGTGGACGTGACCGATGGCGGCGGCAACACGCTGTGTTCGACGACCGTGGTACCGGATGGTACGTGGTCGTGCACGGTGACGACCCCGTTGCCGGAGGGTCCGAACGAGATCACGGTGACCCAGGTCGATCCGGCGGGTAACACGTCGGAACCGACCGTGGTGACGCCGAATATTGATACGGAGGCGCCGCCGGCACCGGTGGTGACGGGTCCGAAGGATGGTGTGGACATCAATACCCCGACCCCTGAGGTGACGGGGACCGGTGAGCCGGGTGCGACGGTCGATGTGACCGACGGTGGCGGCAACACGCTGTGCTCGACGACCGTACTCCCCGATGGAACCTGGTCCTGCACGGTGACGACCCCGTTGCCGGAGGGTCCGAATGAGATCATCGTGACCCAGGTCGATCCGGGGGGTAACACGTCGGATCCGACCGTGGTGACGCCGAATATTGAGACGGAGGCGCCGGTGGCACCGGTGGTGACGGGTCCGAAGGATGGCGGGGACATCAACACGTCCACGCCGGAGGTGACGGGTACCGGTGAGCCGGGTGCGACGGTC
>JAIRVA010000060.1 GCA_031254155.1 Propionibacteriaceae bacterium | reverse complement strand
CCCAGTTCCTCGGCGGCCGCGCGGACCTTCTCCCGCGTCGCGGGGGCGACGAGCGGGACGTCCCGCAGGCCCCTCGACACCGTCGACGCGGACAAGCCCACCGCCCGCGCCACATCCTCAATCCCGGCCACAACCACTCCTTCTTGGTGTTGGCTATGCTACCCCTTCGTCGCCCCCGCCAGCAGACCGCGGACGAAGAACCGCTGCAGGGCGAAGAAGACGAGGAGCGGGATGATGACGGCGAGGAAGGTCCCGGCCGTGAGCAGGTACCAGTCCTGCCCCTTGACACCGCTCAGATCCGCCAGGATTTTCGTGATCGGCGCGTTCTGGCCGGAGGTGAAGATCGTCGCGACCAGCAGGTCGTTCCAGACCCAGAGGAACTGGAAGATGGCGTAACTGGCAATGGTGGGTACGGCGAGGGGAAGGGCGAGCCGCAGGAAGATCTGGCCGTGTCCGGCGCCGTCGATCTGGGCCGCCTCCATGACCTCGCCCGGGATCGACGCGAGCGCGTTGTGCAGCATGAACGTCGCCAGTGGGAGGGCCGACATGGTGTGGGTGATCCAGACCTGGGCGAACCCCGAGCCGAGCGAGTTGGCGGCAAAACCGGGGAAGACCTGAACCCCGAACAGGGTCACGCCCCCGGTGTACAGCTTGAGCAGTGGTACGAGGAGCATCTGCAACGGGACGATCTGCAGGGCGAAGATGGCCACGAACAGGACGTGCCGCCCGCGGAAGTCCATCCAGGCGATGGCGTACGCGATGAGCAGCGCGAGCATGATCGGGAACAGGGCCGCCGGCAGGGTAATCGTGAGCGAGTTGAGCAGGGTCTGCGAGACCGTGATGCCCGACGAGACGAAGTTCCACGTCTGGACATAGTTCTGCGCGGTCACCGCTGGGTGGGCGAAGAAGGTCCACCAGCCGGAGGTCGTGATGTCGGCGGCCGGCCGGAAGGACGACACGAACAGCCCGAGGGTGGGCACGGTCCAGATCGCCGCCAGGATGATGGCGCCGGCCGTCGCCCACGGGCTGGACAAGGTACGATGGCTCCGCTTCGCCACGCGGGCGGACTTCGCGATGGGGGTGATGGTCATGCCTGCCTCCCTAGTGAACGTGCATTGTAAGCGATGAACGGGATGACAAGGACAAAGATCAGGACGGCCAGGGCGGCCGAGTGACCGGACTGGGGCGGGAACAGCGAGAACTGCCGGACCATCTCGTACCCCAGCACAGAGGTATTGTTGAAGCCGGCCGTGGTGACGGCGATGATGTCGTACACCTTCAGCGACGTGATCGAGATCGTGATCCAGACAACGACAATGGTTGGCCGGATGGTCGGGATGGTGATGTAGAAGAACTGCTTGGCCGCCGTCGCGCCGTCGATCTGCGCCGCCTCGGGCAGTTCCGTCGGAATGCCCTTGATCGCCGCCGACAGGATCACCATCGCGAAACCGGCCTGCGCCCAGACGAGGATGATGATGAGCAGGAACATGTTGAGGGGGTACGACTGGAGCCAGTTCACCGGGGTGAGGCCGAGTGAGACCATCACCTGGTTGAGCAGGCCGATCTGGTTACCCTGGCGGTAGTCGTAGAGGAATTTGAAGATGATCGAGGCGCCGACCAGCGAGATCGCCATCGGCATGAAGATCAGCAGTTTGAGGATTTTCTCGCCGCGCGACCGGTCGACCCACAGTGCGTAGACCAGGCCGATGGCCGTCGCGGCGATGGGGGCGATGAGGACCCAGATGATCGTGTTGACAAGCGACGTCAACCCGCCGGAACCGCCGGATTTGAAGATCCAGACGAAGTTGTCCAGGCCGACAAAGGTCGTACCCGTCTTGTCCAGGAAGGCCGAGACGATGGTACGAACGGTGGGCCAGACGAGCCCGACCAGCAGGAGCAACAGGGCCGGGGACACGAACAGCGCGAGCTGGATGAGGCGGCCGTGCCCCTTCGCGGAGCGGGCGTCGAGCAGGAACAGGCCGCCGCCGAGCAGGGCGCCCAGGAGGAACACGGGGGCGGCGCCGCGCTCGAGGCCGAGCAGTGCGAGGACGCCGACGGGTACCCCGACGGCGAGCGCCAGGCGGAGCCAGGTGTACGCCTTCCCCGGTCGCGGGGCGACATCGATCAGGAGAATGATGAGGCCCACGACGAGGAGAAACGCCAGGATGACGATGGGGATCTGGGCCAACTGGGGTAACCCCGAGAGCCAGGAAAAGAACGCTTGCATAGGTACCTAGTTTCGTGAGAGCGGGGTACGGGATAAGCCACGGGGATCACCGGTCTACCGCCCCCCCCTTTGACAAGGAGGGACAGAGGATGAGTGGTCCCCGCGGCTCAGCGTACTACTTACACGTCCGCCCAGGCCGACTGGATCTGGTTCAGGACGGTGGTCTGGTCGGTACCGTTGATCCAGTCGACCGTACCCTTCCACCAGGCCTGCTGGACGACGGACGGCATCGCATCGCCGGCGCCGAAACGGAAGGCGGTCGCCGGGTCGACCAGGGTCTTCATCGCGCTCGCCAGCAGCGGGTCGGCCTGCTTGGTCACGTCGACGCCCTGGTTGGCGGTGATGAAGGTCGCCCCGGGGACGGTGATGAGCGAATTAGCGTAGTCGCCCGAGGCCAGGTAGGCCATGACTTTCTGAACGGCCGGGCTGTCGGTGAACGCGACCGCGAAGTCGCCGCCACCCACGACGGAGGCCTTGCCGGCGACCGGCGGCATCATAAAGGCCCAGATGTCGCCATCCTGGGCCACCTTGGGCGTGGTACCCGCGGCGGTCTTGGCCGTCGCGAACGAAGCCTGGAGGAAGGTCGCCTGGTTGGTCAGCGCGCACTGGCCGCCGGCCAGGGCGTTCGCCACGTCACCGAAGGGGGTCGAGTTGATTGAGGCGACGTCGCCGAAGCCCGCGTTGACGTAACGGGGATCGAGCAGGATCTTGCCGAGCGCGGTGAAGGCGTCCGCAATGGGCTGGTCAGTGAACTTGACGTCGCCGGCGACCCACTTGTCGTAGACGTCGCCGCCCGAGGCGGACAGGACATACTCGGCCAGTTGGTCGGTCCCCGGCCAGCCCGTCGCGTCGCCCGAGTTGAAGCCCGCGCACCAGACCGGTCCGCCGACCTTGGACTGGATGGTCGCGGTGAGGGTCATGAGGTCATCCCAGGTCGTCGGTACGGTGACGCCCCACGTCTTGAAGGCGGCCGGCGAATACCAGATGTACCCCTTCGCGGAGGCGTCAAGCGGGACGGCGTACTGTTTCCCGTTCGCGGTGCCATATTTCTGCCAGTCGGCGGAGAAGTTCTTGGTCACCTCGGCCAGGGTGGTGGCGTCGAGGGCCTGGACCTTGCCGGTGCCGATCACGGCCTGCATCAGGCCGGGCTGCGGGAAGACCGCGATGTCGGGCAGGGCGTTGCCCTGGATCTTGGTCGAGATGTTGGTGGTGAAGTCGCGGTCGCCGGTGTACTGAATGGTGATGTTGTTCGCCGCCGCCCAGCTCTTCCAGCTCGCCTCCCACTGGTTGCCCTCGTCGCCGGTCGGGGTACCGTAAATCGTGACGGTCGCCGGGGCACTGGTGGTCGCCGGGGCGCCGGTCGTACCGGCTGTGTTGCTGGTGGTGGGGGTCGAGCAGCCGGCCAGCGCCAGCGCGAGAGCCGTGGCACCCGCCAACCCCAAAATTCCGTAGTGTTTCGCCATGTTAACTCCTCATTGGGTAGTACCACTGTGAAGACTCCGCGGATCGATCCGGGAAGTCCGCGGACCCGGTGGCGCGAGCCCGTGTTACCAGGGTAGAGTATGGCTACTGCGCATTGCAAACGTTCGCAGCAAACGTTATCATTTCGAGATAGTTCGGGAAGTCACCACGGAAAGGATGGCATGGCGACGACAGCGAACCGGGGGGTACGGGGGATCACGACGAGCGGCGCGGCGGGCGGGCGGCTCCGCCTGACCCCGTGGACGCTCGACAGGCAGGGGCCGGAATCCCCGGCCGACCACACCCTGTTCGCCCTCGCCAACGGCTGCATCGGGCTGCGGGGTGACGGCAATTCTGATGGCGATCAGGCGTATGTCAACGGCTTTTACGAGACGTGGCCCATCACGTACCCCGAAGACGCCTACGGTCTCGCCCGCGTCGGGCAGACAATCCAACCGGCCCCCTACCCCGGCCGGTTCACTCTGCGGGTGAACGGACGGGAGTCCGGGATGCCGGACACTGCCCGGACCACCCTCGATTTCCGGACCGGCGTCGTCCGCCGCGAGGCGACGTGGGCCGGTGAGGCGGCCACGCCGGCGGTACGGGTCGAGTCGACGCGCCTGGTGTCGCTCGCGGAGCGGGGCTGTGCCCTGCTGGAGTACGCGGTGACGGTGTCGGAGGCGGCCGACGTCGAGGTGGGCCACTGGCTCCTGGCCCCCCGGACGGGCGTCGCGACGGGTCCCCACGACCCCCGGCGGTCGACCGCGCTGGGCGATGCCCTCCGGACCACGTGGCGAGCGGCCGGCGACACCCTGGAAATGGTGGTACGAGCGGCCAACTCGGGCTTGGGCGCCGCCTGCGTCGTGGCCCACCAGGTCGAAACACGGGAGCCACCGACCTACTGTTTCACCCGGTCAAGTGGACAGGACCCCGGGCCACGGGAACCACCGACCAAGTGGCTCCCCCTCCCACAAGGGGAAATGGCTGGAGATGACCCGGTTCGCCGGGTGAGCGCCCACCTCGCGGCTGGTGAGCGGCTGACGGTCACCGCGCTGGTCGCGTACGCCACCGACGGGCCCTTGCTTGATGACCACACCCACCCCGCCACCGATGCCGACCTGCTCGCGACCGCCCGGGCGGCGATCGCGGCAGTCGACAAGCACGAATGGTCGGCTCTGTACCAGGCCCAGGCACGCGTACTGGCCGACTGGTGGGCGGCGGCGGATGTCGAAGTGGACCTCGCCCAGCCCCAGGACTCCTTGCAGGGTGCTATCCGGTGGCACCTCTTCCAGACCCTCCAGGCGACCGCCTGCGCCGCTGGGCGCGGCCTCCCGGCCAAGGGGCTCACCGGCGGGGGGTACGACGGGCACACCTTCTGGGACGCCGAGGCAATGGTCCTCCCGGTCCTCACCTACACCCAGCCCGGTCTCGCCCGTCGGGCCTTGTCGTACCGCCACGCCACCCTCCCCCGCGCCCGCGAGCGGGCCGCCGAGCTGCATCACGCCGGGGCGCTGTTCCCCTGGCGCGGCATCGACGGGCGGGAGGCGTCGGCCTTCTTCGAGGCCGGGACGGCGCAGTACCACATCAACGCGGACATTGCCTATGCCGTCAACCGGTACCTCGCCGCGACGGGTGACATGGCGTACCTCGCCGCGGAGGGCATCGACCTCCTCGCCGAGACCGCCCGCTTCTGGGTTGACTTGGGCTTTTACGGCGACGACGGTGCCTTCCACCTGCACGGCGTGACGGGCCCGGACGAGTACTCGGCCCTGGTTGACGACAACCTCTACACCAACGTCATGGCTGCGGCGAACCTCGAGGCGGCCGCCTGCTGGCTCGCCCGGCTCCGCGACCACGACCACACCGCGTGGGCGGCGGCGCGCGACCGGCTCGACCTGCACGACGACGAGCCGGCCGAGTGGGTACGGGCGGCGCGGGCGGTCACCATCGTGTTCGACGAGGCGCGGGGCCTCCACGGCCAGGACCAGCGATTCCTCCACCGCGAGCGGTGGGATTTCGAGCACACCCCGGCCACGATGTACCCCCTCCTCCTCCACTTCCACCCCCTCACGATCTACCGGCACCAGGTCCTCAAACAGGCCGACCTGGTGTTGGCGCTCATCAACCGCCCGGATCTCTTCACGCCCGAGCAAATGCGGGCTGACTTCGACTATTACGATGCCATCACGACGGGCGACTCGACCCTGTCTCTGTCGCCCCAGGCCATCATGGCCGCGCGGGTGGGACACCTCGGCCTCGCCGAGTCGTACTTCCGCCAAGGGCTGGGTACCGATCTCGCCAACACCCATGGCAACACCACGGACGGGGTCCACGTCGCGGCCGCCGGGGCGACCTGGGCCACGCTCGTCCTGGGTTTCGGCGGCTTCCGCGACTACAGCGGGTGGTACCTCGATCCTGGGCTCCCGCCCGGCTGGGCGCGTTTAGCCTTCTCGCTACGCCTCGCCGGGTCGGTAGTTGGGGTGGAGATCACCCCGGATGATGTGGCGTTAACCCTTGTCTCCGGTCCGCCGGTGACGCTGGTCGTACGCGGCCGTCCGGTGACGGCCGGGCGAACCTAACCAAGGGTGAGATGAGCGATGCCCCAGGGCGGGACGGGGATAAAGCCTCGTTCGCCGAGAGTGAGATCCCGCGTTTCCCCGTCCGGCAGCCGCAGGCTCGCTCGGACCGCCGCGCCGCGCAGGACGTACGGCAACGCCGTTTCCGCCGTAGCGTTCACGACCGCCAGCCGGGTGACACCGGCGAGGTCAAGGTCGAGTTGCCGGGGCTCGTAGGCGGCCACGCACAGCTCGTCTGCCCGCCGGACACCAACCACGGGGTAGCCTTCGGCGGGCAGGGCCGCGAACAGCGTACCCCCCAGGATGACCTCCCGGAGCGCCGTCCACTCCGCCAACAACTCCGCCACCACGCGCCGGTGGGCCCCGGGAAGACTGGCAAGTGGCATGGAGAGTTGTGGGACGCCGAAGAACGCCCCCAGGACCTGCCGGGCTGCCGCCTCCGGCCCGGCCGCCGCATCCCACATGAGCGGGTCCGAATGAACGACCTGCCCGGCCGCGAACAAACGCAGGTTGACGATTGACCGGCGGTTCTGGTCGGCGTCCGCCGGACAGTCGCCCGCCCGGATCACGTCCGCGAACTCTGCGACCGCCGGCGACACATAGGGCTGGCGGAACTCGATCAGGGTCCCCGGTCCGACCGCGCCGGCCACCTCCCGCAACAGTTCGACCATCGCCCGCCCGACGCTCTCCTCCCCCCCGGAATACACCATGGCGTTGTTGAGGAAGTCGATCTTCAGCCCGTCGACGCCGTAGTCCCGCACCAGCCGCGCGCAGGTCTCGGCCACGTGGGCCCGGACCTCGGGACGGCGGGGGTCGAGCACGCGCGCCCGCAGACCATCGACGTACACCGGTGAGTACGCCAGCAGCGCGGCACCGGCCTCGCTGCGCTCGCCCACCAGGAGCGGCGCGACCCAGAGGACAACGTCCAGGCCCCGGCCGTGCAGCCGGTCAACCGTCGCCCGCAGATCGGGAAACTTGTCCGGGTCGGGCACCCAGTCGCCGCAGCCTGAGTACCACCGCCCAGTCCCGTGCTGCTGCCACCCGTCATCAATGAACACCGACCGGCACCCCAGCTCGACTGCCATCCGCGCCTCGGCCTCAATGATCTCGGCGGTCACCCGTTGTGAATGGGCATACCACGTCGAGTAGACGGGCCACGTCGCCGCCCGGGACACCGGCCGTTGCGCGGCGGCCAGAAAGCCCGTGAGCTGACGGATGGCCCTCTCGTACGGCTGGGCGTCCGCCACGACCGCCAGGGCGACCGGGCCCACGCGGGACGACACACCCAGCCGGACCACGAAGACCCGGCCCTCCTCCGACACCCCGAACTCGAGCTCGCCCTCGTCGACGACACAGTCGAACGCGAACGCGAACCCGCTCGTCTTGTCCACGTCGTAGAGCGCGCCCACGGGGGCCGACTTGATCGCGCTGAACGACTCCCGCCCCCACCAGTCGGCGGGCAGGGCCGGGGCGAGCCGCGACGTGGGATACCAGAACCCGGCGGCGTTGCCGAGCGGCGCTTCGAGAACGATGTACCCAGCCCCGGCGGCGATCCGGGCAACAAGCAACGCCCCACGGCGCTCCACGCCCTTGATCTGCAGACTGCCGGACGTCCCCACCCGGAGCCCGCGACCCAGCTCCTGCCACGCGGGCGCGCTCATGTTATGGTCTTCGAGAAGCACAGATCCACCTCATTGCTTGACTGCGCCGGCGAGAATACCGGCCACGAACTGACGTTGGAGGAAAAGGAACAAGATCAGGATCGGTACCATCGACAGCAGCGTACCGGCGAGCAGCTGGCCGTAGTCCGTCGTACCCACGCCCTGCAGCGTCGCGAGCGCGACGGGTACCGTGTAGGCATCCGGCGTCCGCAGCACGACCAGCGGATAGACGAAGGCGTTCCACTGGGCGAGAAAAAGGAAGATGGCGAGCGCCGCCAGAGCCGGGCGGACCGTGGGCACGACGATCCGGGCGAACAAGTGGAACTCGCCCGCGCCGTCGACGCGCGCGGCCTGCAGCAGTTCGTCCGGCACCGAGCCCAGGGCCTGACGCATGAGGAAAACTCCGAACGGCAGAGCGAGAGTGGGCAGGATGATCGCCTGGTAGGTGTCGAGCCAGCCGAGCCACACCATGAGCCGGAAGAGCGGTACGAGCGTGACCTGCGAAGGCAACGCGAGTGTGATGAGGAGCACGCCGAACATCACCGACCGGCCGCGAAACTCGAACTTGGCGAACGCGTAACCCGCGGCGGTACAGACGACCAGCCCGAGCAGCGTGTACGTCCCCGCGACGACCACCGAGTTCAGCATCGACCGGCCGAACATCGTGTCGGCGAACAATCCCCTGACGTTGTCGAGGAAGGCGTTGCCGGGCAGGAAGTGCGGCGGTACGGCGAAGATGTCCCGCGACGGGTACGTCGTCGCGATGATGAGCCAGTAGAACGGCAGCGCGAACACCACCGCCCCGGCGGCGATGGCCGTCGTGAGGACGAGCGAGCGCCCCGCGCTAGTCTGGCCAGTCATGGCTTCTCCCTTGTCAAGCGGAGTTGGATGAGTGAGATCGCCCCGATGATGAGCGTCAGCGCGTACCCGATCGCGGAGGCGTACCCGAAGTCGAAGTACCGGAAACCGTTCGTGTAGAGGTACATGCCGACCGTCAGCGTCGCGTTGTTCGGCCCGCCGCCCGTGAGAACAAACGGCTCGTCGAAGAGCTGCAGCGTACCGATGGTCGACAGGATGGCCGTGAGCACAAGCGCCGGCCGTAGCCCCGGCCAGGTGACGTTCCAGAAGCGCTGCACCGCCCCGGCCCCGTCCGCGGCGGCCGCCTCGTAGAGATCGACCGGGATCGCCTGTAGCTGGGCCAGATAGATGATGGCACTCTGGCCCGTATAGTGCCATGTCAGCGCGATGACGATGGTCATCTTGGCCCAGAACCCGTTCGCGAGCCACGGGATCGGGCCGGCGCCGACCGCGCCGAGCAACTGGTTGACAAAGCCGTCCTGCGAACTGAACAGCGCGCGGAACAAGATGCCGTACGCGACAAGACCCATGACAATCGGCACGAAGTAGATCGTCCGCCACAGCGCACGCGCTTTGAGCAGGACTGAGTTGAACGCGACGGCGAGCAGGACGGCCAGCGCGAGCATGACCGGTACCTGCACGATGAGGATGACGAAGGTGTTCTTCAGCGCCGTGTAAAAGAGCGGGTCACGCAGGAGCCGGACGTAGTTGGCCAGGCCGGCGAACGTGGTCTCGCCGCCGCGGTTGGTCGTCAGGCTGAGCCAGAGCGCGGAGACGTACGGGTAAACCGTGAAGCCGGCGAACAACAGGATGGCCGGGAGCAGGAACAAGTACGGCGTCCACCGCGGGTACCCGGCCGTCGCCCGCCGGCGGCGATCAGGTACCCGCAGTGCCCGCGGGGAGACTGCGTCCACACTGCCTTTGGTGGTGGTCACGGTCATTGGTGGTGTTGTCACTTAGCGATTGTCCGGCCGGTCTGCTGGGCCACAAGCTCGGCCGCGGCGTCCAGAACGGTCTGCGGGTCGGCGCCCTCCAACAAGACCTGCGTCTGCGCGTCGTCCAGCGCCTTGAGCGCGCGGGCGTAGTCGCTGGTGTAGTTGACGACCGGCGTGTCCTCGTCGAGTTGCGAGATGAAGATGTCGTTCACCCGCGCACCGCCGTAGTAGTCCACGGGCTTCGAGAAGGACGTGGACGTGATGAACGGCAGGTACCCGGGGAACATGCCGCCCGCGGCGTAGACCGCCTCCTGGCCCTCGAGAGTCCCCAGGGCGTACTTCACGAAGGCCGCAGCCGCCGCCTTGTTCGGGCTGGTGTTGGAGACCGACAGGTACGTACCGCCGTTGATCGCCGCCGTCAGTCCGCCGGCCGCGACCGCCGGGGGCTTGGCGACCCCCCATTTCCCGGCCATCCCGGACCCGTCAATGGTCAGCTGTCCGGCCATCCAGCCACCCGCGGTGAAAGTCGCGACGGGCTTGTCGCCTTTCATCTGGGCGACCAGGTTGTCCCACGAACCGGGGATGTCTGCCACGATACCCAGGTCATTGGCCTGCTTGATGATCTCCAGCGCCTTGACCCCGGCCGCGTTGTTCAGCGTGATGTCGCCCGCGGCATCGAAGTAGAACGAGCCCTGCAGGTTCGTCAGCAGTTGCCAGAGGTTGGCCGAATCCGCCGCGGTCGCCGCCTTGTCCAGGGCGAACAGGGGTACGCCAGTGGCGTCCATGATGGTCTTGCCCGCGGTGAGCAGGTCATCCCACGTCTTGATGGTGGTCACGTCGACCCCGGCCTTCTCAAAGAGGTCGGTCCGGTAGAAGAAGCCGGTCGCGTTGACTTCGTACGGAATGCCGTACACCTCGCCCTTCGCGCCCTGGCCAGACTTCCAGGGGCCAGCCGGGAAGTCGCCCGCCAACTCGCCCAGACCAAAGCCGGAGAGATCCGCGAGCTGGCCGGGGAACTTTTCGACGTAGTTGCCCATGTAGTCAATGCCGATGTTGAGCACGTCAGCCAGCCCGGCGCCACCCGCCGCCATGCTCGTCGTGATCTTGTCCCAGATCGCGGGGTTCCCGACATCCTGGACCTCGACCTCAACCCCGGGATAGAGCTTCTGGAAGCCGGGGATAGCGGCCTCAAGGCCCTTGGCAGGCGCGGTCCACGACCAGACGGTGATGGTACCGGTCAACTCCGCCCCACCCGTGCCAGTGGTCGGGCTGGCCGGGGTGGATGGCTGCTGCCCGCAAGCGGCCAACGTGCTAGCCGCAAGTACGGCGGTGGTGAAAACCGCGACTGCGCGTCGGGTTCGATTCCCATGAAACTTCATCGTTTACATTCCTTTCTTCTGGATGCACCGGACGCACCGAGGTCCGTATTGCAACTTGAGAATAGTACATGCAACGAATATCTGCAAATTTACAAAACTACGCCGGCGGAGGCGACGTCGACGCCCGGATCCGCAACTCCGGCTCGACGAGGATCTCCGTGGTACGAACCGGTCGGTTCTGGACCATCGTCAGCAGCGTCCGGGCACAGAGACCGGCGATGCGCTCAATGGGTTGCCGGACACTTGTCAACGCCGGCGCCGTAAAATCGAGCATGTAGGAATCGTTGTACCCCACCACCGACACGTCGTCGGGCACGCGCAGGCCCTTACGCTGGGCGGAGCGGTACGCGCCGAGGGCCATGTTGTCGCTGGAGGCAACGATGGCCGTCACACCAAGTGACAACAGCTCATCAGTCGCGTGACGACCGCCTTCAATGGTGAAGTGGTGGCGGACGACGAGATCCTCGGCGTCGGCGAGGTCGCGGGCGTCCATCGCAGCCAGGAAGCCCTCCACGCGACGGTCGGCGGGGATGTTGCCCGCCGGTCCCGCGATGAGCCCGATCCGGCGATGCCCGAGATCATAGAGGTGCGCGACCGCGAGTTCGGCCGCCTGCCAGTCGTCGGTCGACACGACCGGCACGTTCGCATCGGCGAAGCCGCCGTTCACGGTCATGTACGGAATGCCGCGGGACTCCAGCAGGTGGTGCGGGCCCGGGTCGGCGTTCTTGAGAGTGTTGCTCGACGAGAGGAAAACGGCCGCGGCGACACCCATGTCCGCCAAGTCCGCCACGTAGTCGAGCTCGGCGACCGAGCCGGGGTACACCGGGCAGATCACGGCCCGCAGGCTCTGGGGGCTGAGTTCCTTCTCGACGGCGTCGCACATCGCCGCGAAAAGCGCGTCGGCCAGGATCGGGACCAGGATCAGGACGATGTCGCCCTTCGTACTGCGCTCGTACCCCACGGTCTGCAACGCTTCCTCGACCTGCGCCCGGGTCTTGGCCGCGACGCCGTACTTGTGGTTGAGCACGCGGCTGACGGTGGCTTCGCTGACCCCGGCAATGGCCGCGATCTCGGCGAGCGAGGTCGAACCGAGCGGCGAGCGGGGTTTCTTACCATTTATCCTGGGAGAACCATTTATGTTGGCCATGCCATCCACGATAGCGTACGCGCGCAAAAACAGGCCTTGCCAGGGAGGTGCTACCGCCGGTTGATGACCCGCAACGTGAGAGCGATCACGACCACTTGGAGCAGGATTCCGGGCAGGCCGGCGGAGACCTGGGCCCACCACGCCGGTCCCGCCCCCGCGAGACCGCCCGTGAAGAGCGCCACCGCGTACCGCGCCACCAGCAGTGCCACCGGCGCGGAGAAGACGGTCAGCACCGTCCCCGGCGCGAGGTGCAACCGGCCGCTGACAAGGCCCGCGACGACACCGGCGACAACCAACTCGACCATGACGAACGGTACCATGCCGAGCGCCGGCATCCCGGTCAGCGCGAGTGACAGCAGCGGTGCCACCGCGCCGACGAGCGCGGCCACGAGCGGGCCCGCGAGCAGGCCGACGAGCATGACGGGGAGGAACATGGGCAGCCACATGGCCGCGAAGGCCGGTCCGGCGCCCGTCACGGTTCCCGCCACGTGCAGGATCTGTGGCAGGGCGACCGCGGCGACGGTCGCGACGACGGCGGCGATGGTACGGCTTCGTACACCCGCGTACGGATAACTGACAACAGCAGACATTTCTCCAACCTTCCTAGTTAAGCGACACCAGTTCGTACTCCCGCGTACCCGACCCGAGCGCGGCCGACTGCTCAATCGTGCGCAGCCCGTGACGGGACTCGATGCGCTCGATCAAGTGGGATTTGCCGGGGTCGTCCGAGGCGTAGACGAGGTCGACGCAGGCCTGGTCGAGCGCGACGGGGTCGAGGGAGGCGAGGACGCCAATGTCACCGAGCGCCGGGTCCTCGGCGACCGCGCAGCAATCGCAGTCGACCGACATGGCCTTCATGATGCTGACGAAAGCCATCTTGCCCGGCCCGAAAAAGTCGAAGACGGCCTTGGCCGCGTCGGCCATGGCGTCCAGGAACTCGTCCTGCGGCGTGTCGAAGAGCCGGCCGTCGACACCGCCGGCGTGGATGTACGCCTTGCCGTGCGCCGACGCGATCCCGATCGACGTGTTCTTGAGCGCGCCGCCGAACCCGCCCATCGGGTGGCCCTTGAAGTGGGAGAGGATGAGAACGGAGTCGTAGTTCGCGAGGTGTGCGCCGACGTAGTCCCGCTGAATCTGGTGGCCGGCGGGGACGGGCAGCTCGATCTCATCGGTCTCGTCCAGGATGTCAACTTCCGCGATGTCCGTCCAGCCGTGGAGCCGCATGGTCTCCCAGTGCTCGGCGGTCGTCCCCCGCTTGCCGTTGTAAGCCGTGTTGGCCTCGATGATCGTACCGTGCACCCGGTCCACCATGGGTTTCACGAACGCCGGGCGGGTGAAGTTCTGGTTGCCCACCTCGCCCGAGTGGACCTTGACCCCGACTTTGCCGGGGAGCGTGATCCCCAGGGCCTCGTACGCCCGCACGACCGCTTCCGGCGTGACCTCGGGTGTGAAATAGACTGTCGCTGGACTCAACTCAACCTCCTTGTTTTTGACGTACGCCCCTCATCGCCGCGGCGGACTCATCCATGGGTTGGCGTCGCGGCGCTCCTCAGTTTACTCATCCGGCAGCGCGATGCAATCGGTCGGTACGAAAGACGTCCCGTTACTCCGTCGTGTTTGACTGAGTAACGGTACGTCTTTGAGCGCTCGCGGGGTCAGCGGTCTTGATAATGCCCCCGGCACTGGGTGATTTCGACCTCGTCGCCCACGATTCGGTAAACCAGACGATGCTTCGCGTCGATCCGGCGGCTCCACCACCCCGCGTAGTCACCGCTCAGGGGTTCCGGTTTCCCGAGACCGGCGTGTTGACCCCGCTGGATGTCGGCGATGAGGCGGTGGATCTGGCGCAGAGTCCGGCGGTCATCCGACCAAGAAAGGTAGTCGTTCCAGCCCCGTGCAGTGAATGATAGTCTCATTTCAGGGCGGCCTCGAGTTCCCCGAGCGTGGTGACCTTGGCAAACTCGCCGCGCTCCGCCTGCGCAATCGACTCCCGCAGCCAGCTCTGGTTAGCCTCGGAGTAGAAGGGATCCGCCTCAAGAGAGAAGGGGATCTTGTCCTTTATCAGGCACTGGCGGACGAAGATGCCCACCGCACTGGACATCGTGAGGCCCAGTTCGGCGAAGAACGCGTCGGCCTGGGTCTTGAGCTGCCGGTCCATCCGGATGCTGACGTTGACTGAGTCAGTCATGGGTCTCCTTACGTACGATATGTTCACTGTTCTCTACATCGTACTGACATTATCGTCCAAAGAGTGATACCGCGCAAGACGGTCCTCCCGGCCCACCGCTGCCGCGGGTGCTAGTCTGAGGTCTTTCCCCAACCAAAGGAACTACGATGAACCTCACCGGACGCCACTTCCTGAAGGAGGCGGATTTCACCGCCGCCGAACTGACAGCGCTCGTCGACCTCGCCGCCACACTCAAGGCCGAGAAGCGGGCCGGTACGGAGACACCCCGGTTGACAGGGAAAAACATCGCGCTGATCTTCGAGAAGACCTCCACGCGGACGCGGTGCGCGTTCGAGGTGGCGGCGTACGACCAGGGGGCCCACGTCACGTACCTCGACCCCCAGGCCAGCCAGATCGGGCACAAGGAATCGATCGCCGACACGGCGCGGGTGCTCGGGCGGATGTACGACGGGATCCAGTACCGCGGCCACGGCCAGCGGATCGTCGAGGAACTGGCCAAGTACGCCGGCTGCCCCGTCTGGAACGGGCTCACCAACGAGTGGCACCCGACGCAGTCCCTCGCCGACCTGCTCACCATGAAAGAGCACTGTGACAAGGACTTTCACGAGATAAGCTTCGCGTACGCCGGCGACTCGCGCTACAACATCGGCAACTCACTGCTGGTCACCGGGGCGATCATGGGCATGGATGTCCGGATCGTCGCCCCCGCCGGGCTGCAAAACTGGCAACACATCCAGGATCAGGCGCGCGAGATCGCGGCCACCTCCGGCGCGCGGATCACGATCACGGACGACGTGGAGGCCGGGGTCAAGGGGGCCGACTTCCTCTACACCGATGTCTGGGTCTCCATGGGCGAGCCCAAGGAGGTGTGGCTGGAACGTGTGCCGATGCTCCTGCCCTACCGGGTGACCGCCGCCGTGATGGCCGCCACCGGCAACCCGTCGACCAAGTTCATGCACTGCCTGCCGTCGTTCCACGACCTCAACACCACCATGGGCGGCGAGATCCTGCGCCTCGCCGGCCTGGACGACGGGCTCGAGGTGACCGACGAGGTCTTCGAATCGCCAGCCTCCATCGTCTTCGACCAGGCCGAGAACCGCCTGCACACTATCAAAGCCGTCATGGTGGCGACCCTCGGCGGCTAGCTTTTTTAGGCCCGCGTTTGCCATTTCGCCACGCCCGCGGCGAGGCGGGCCAAGCCGTCCTCGACCAGCGTCCGCGGGCAGGCCAGGTTGACGCGGATGAAGGTACGGGTATTGTCGCCGTACATCCCGCCCGGATTGACGAACAGGCCCGTCTGCTCACGCAGGAAGGCGGCGAACTGGTCCGAGTCCGCCCCGAGCGCGCCGCAGTCGACCCACACCAGGTACGTCGCCTCGGCCGGGATCACGACGAGTTCCGGCAGGCGCTCCGCCACGTACGCCTCGAAGAACCGCCGGTTGCCCCAGACGTACTCCCGCAGCGCATCCAGCCACTCCGCACCCGCCGAGTAGGCCGCGATGGTCGCCTCCACCGCGAAGGCGCCCGGATCGACGATCTCGTCGCGGTTCAGGCTGGCGGCGACGCGGGCGCGCTGGCCCGGGTCGGGGACGATGACGGCCGCGGCTTGCAGGCCGGGGATGTTGAAGGATTTCGTCGGGGAGACGAGGGTGATCGAGTTCGGCTCGTTGTGGGCAACCGAGGCGTACGGGGTGTACGTCGTCCCCGGAGCCGTGATGTCGCAGTGGATCTCGTCCGCGATGACCGTGACGCCGTGGGCGGCCGCCAGCGCTCCCATCCGGGCGAGGTCGTCGGCGCTCCAGATCTGGCCGGTGGGGTTCTGGGGGTTGCAGAGCAGGAAGACCTTGGCCAGGGGGTCGGCCAGGCGGGCTTCCAGGTCGGCCCAGTCGATGGTAAACCGGCGGGCGGCGCGGTCGTACGCCAGGTTGTTGACGAGGACCGTCCGCCCCGAGTTGCGAACCGAGGAGTAAAAGCAGTTGTAATCCGGAGATTGGAGGACGACACCCTCACCCTCTCCGGCAAATGTCCGTACAAATGAGGAGACGGCCGGTACGATGCCGTCACAGAACACGACCCACTCCGGATCGACCGTCCAGCCATACCGCCCGCCCCACCAGGCCGCGATGGCCTCGCCGTACGCCGCCGGTACGGTCCCGTACCCGAAAATCCCGCTCCGCGCCTTGTCCGCCACCGCCGCCGTGATCGCCGGGGCCGTGGCGAAATCCATGTCCGCCACCCACATGGGCAGTTCGCCCGCCGCGACGTCCCACTTGACGGAGTTCGTACCCCGCCGGTCGAGTACCGTGTCAAAATCAAACATTGCTACTCCTCACTCGTGATGATCTGGACCTGGGCGGGGTCGATCCGCCCGGGGTCCAGAACCAGGGTACCAACCGACTCACAGCGGATGATCCCGCTTGTCGGATTGATAATGGAGTCGATGCTACCCACGATCTCGGCGTCGACGGTGGAGTACTCGAAGGCCAGCGTGGTGTTGAGCAGCCGACACCCCCGCATGACGAGGTTCTCGATGAAGCACAACCCCTGGAGCGACTCGATCGTACAATCAATGAACGTCAGGTTGCGCGAATTCCAGCCGATGTACTCCCCGACAATGAGCGAGTTCTTGACCACCACGTTCTCGCAGTTCCAGAAAGCATCCTTGCTGAGAAGGTACGCGTTGTCCACCTCGACATCCCGGCACCCGTCGAAGGAGTAGTTGCCGATCAACTGGAAGTCATCGACCCGGATCTCCGACGAGTTCATCGCGAAGTAGTCGCCGGCCGCCATCACGTGGTGCAGGGTGACATCCCGGCAGGCCCAGAGGGTTTCGGCGGCGTTGGGCAGCGACACGTACTCCAAATGAATGCCCTGGCTACGGCGGAAGGTCTTGGGCGCGGCGATGGTGGAGTGATCGATGGCGACATCGCGGGTGTACCAGATCCCCGCCCGGGCCGACTCCGTGAGGGCCGAGTTGGTGGCCGCGATGCCGCCCGAATACCACAGCGGGTACTTCCACTCGAAGACCGCGTGGTCGAGCCCGATGTCGGACGAGTGCTTGAGCGGGGACTCACCGTCCGCGAAGACCGTGTGCGCGATCGCGAGGTCCCGGCCCGCGAAGAGCGCGCGCTCGCCGACAAAACGTTGATTGCTGATTGACTCCATGTGCTCCACTTCCTGCACCAGACGGTACGACACCCCCGCCCGACCCCGCGTTTGGAAAAACCAGACTCAAGCTTAGCCCTCAACCAGTCCGCCGCGAGGCTGGTTCCACCCATTCGATTCGGGGGCGGCTTTCGTCTAGAGTCCTTACCAAACACGCCCGACCACGGCGGTCTCGGACGCGCGAGCACGCCCGGCCCGAGACGATAAACAAAAGGAGTTGTCATGGCCCTGTGGACCCTGCACGGCACGGGATCCCTCGCCCCCGGCGAAGTTGTCAAACCAAATGAGCGCCTGACGTGGCCAAAGACCATCGGCATGGGCGCCCAGCACGTGGTCGCCATGTTCGGCGCCACCTTCCTTGTTCCCCTCCTGACCGGCTTCCCGCCGGCCACCACGTTGTTCTTCTCCGCGATCGGTACGGTCCTGTTCCTGCTGATCACCGGTAACCGGCTGCCGAGCTACCTCGGGTCGTCGTTCGCCTTCATCGCCCCCATCGGCGCCGCGGTGGCCTCGGACGGCGGTTCGTTCGGTACGGCCTTGTTCGGCGTCCTGTGCTCCGGCGTGCTGCTTGCCATCGTCGGGCTGGTCGTCCATCTCGTCGGCGCCGGCTGGATCGAGAAGCTCATGCCCTCGGTCGTGGTCGGTACCATCGTGATGCTCATCGGCTTCAACCTCGCCCCGGCGGCGTGGAACAATGTCAAGGCCGCCAAGTGGACGGCCCTCATCACGATTGCAGCGATTCTGCTTGTCACCGTCTTGTTCAAGGGTCTCATCGGGCGGTTGTCCATCCTCATCGGCGTCATCATCGGCTACATCGCCGCCCTCATTCAGGGCCAGATCGACTTCGGCCCGGTCCAGGCGGCCGGCTGGATTGGCTTCCCCCACTTCCAGACCCCCCAAGCCGACTGGTCGGTCCTCGGGCTGTTCCTGCCCGTCGTCCTGGTGCTGGTGGCGGAGAACGTCGGCCACGTCAAGTCGGTCGCACTGATGACGAACACGGACATGAACCCGGTCATGGGCCGGGCGCTGCTGGCCGACGGCGTCGCCACGATGTTCGCCGGGCTCGGCGGTGGTTCGGGTACGACGACGTACGCGGAGAACATCGGCGTCATGGCCGCCACGAAGATCTACTCCACCGCGGTGTACTGGGTCGCGGCCGGGTTTGCCCTGTTGCTCTCGATCATCCCCAAGTTCGGCGCGCTCATCAACACGATCCCGGTGGGCGTCCTCGGCGGGGCGGGTACGGTGCTGTACGGGATGATTGGCCTGCTCGGGGCCCGGATCTGGGTCGAGAACAAGGTCAACTTCTCGTCGCCGGTCAACCTGTTGACCGCCGCCGTGGCCCTGATCGCGGCCATTGCCGACTTCTCCTTCTCCATCGGGGCGGCCAGCTTCGGCGGCATCGCCATCGGCTCCATCGGCGCCATCGTGATCTACCACGTCATGCGGGTCATCGCGAAGTGGCGGGGTACCGACTACGACGAGCCGGCGTCACCGACCTCGGCGTCGGGTACGTACGGCGAAGACACGTACGCGAAGAAGTCCTAGACGGTTGAGGGCAGTCGTACCGGAAACGCGCGAATCGGGCCAACTGGGCGCCCAACCGGCGAGTTTCCCGCGTTTCCGGTAGCGAATGCCTTACGGTAACTCCTATGGATGCGTCTGGGCCGATCTTCGCGGTACTCGTCATCGCGTGTCTCTTCTATCTCGTACCCCGCGGGCTGAGTTGGCGTATCCCCAAGCCGGCCGACATCGACCAGGAGACCCCCCTGCACCTCACGATGAAGACGGTCCACGCCGGCCACCGCGAAGTCGTGGCCGAGCCCGCCGCCGAGGTTTCCACCCTGCTCATGCGCCGGGCCGGTCGCCGCGCCGCGTACCGCCTCGCCCGCCGGGCCGAGAAACGCCGCCGCGCGATCTTCGTCGTTCTGCTGCTGATTAGCCTTGCCACCGTGCCTTTCGCCGTAATGCGGCTCGCGATCCAGTGGTGGGTACCCCTCGCCGCACTCGGCGTCGTACTCGCCTGGGTCGCGTTCTCCCAGATCGAGGCCCGCCGCGTCAACCGGCAGCTCGACGCCATCGTGGCGGACAAGGAGCTGGGTGACCAGGAGAAGACCATCGCCGTCGCGCTGCACGAAGACACCCTGCCCGCCGAACCCACGGTGGTCGTCGGCCCCAACGGCGACGCCCAACCCTCCTTGTGGGATCCCATCACCGTCGTACCGCCCACGTACATGTCCAAGCCCACCGCCGCGCGGACGGTACGGACGATCGACCTCGGCGCGGGCGCGACGCGGCTGCCGGTGACCGACGACGGGCGGACGGCGGACGGCGGACGGGCCGTCGCGGTCTGAGCCGTTACTATTGACGCATGACTCTCTCGTTGTACGACTCTGCCCGCGGGGCCAAAGTGCCCTTCGTACCGCTCGTCCCCGGCGAGGTCTCCATCTACTGCTGCGGCCTGACCGTCCAGTCCGCGCCGCACATCGGTCACATCCGCAAAGAAGTCGTGTTTGATGTCTTACGCCGCTGGCTGACGGTCACGGGCCACCGCGTGACGCTGATCACGAACGTCACCGACATCGACGACAAGATCCTCGCCAAGTCGGCCGAGCGGGGGGTCCCGTGGTACGCCCACGCCTACGCCAACGAACTCGAGCTGCACCGCGCGTACGCCGCGCTGGGCCTGGCGCCACCGACGTACGAACCGCGCGCGACCGGCCACATCCCCGAGATGGTCGAGTTGGTCCAGATTCTCATCGACAAGGGCCATGCGTACGTTGCGGCGAACGGGTCCGGCGACGTTTACTTCGACGTCCGCTCCTGGCCGCAGTACGGCGAACTGTCAGGCCAGAAGCTCGCCGAGATGGAACCGGCGGCGGACGCCGATCCCCGTGGCAAGCGGGATCCCCGGGATTTTGCCTTGTGGAAGGGGTACAAGCCGGGCGAGCCGTCGACGACGGCCTGGGCGACGCCCTGGGGGAAGGGCCGGCCGGGCTGGCACCTGGAGTGCTCGGCGATGGCCGGGCGGTACCTCGGTGACGAGTTCGACATCCACGGCGGCGGCATCGATTTGCGCTTCCCGCACCACGAAAACGAGCTCGCGCAGTCGCGGGCGGCGGGGCGCGGCTTCGCGCGGTACTGGCTGCACAACGCCTGGGTCACCGCCGCCGGCGAGAAGATGAGCAAGTCCCTCGGCAACGGGTTGTTGGTCACCGAGGTGACGGCGAAGTGGCCGGCGCGGGCGGTCCGGGCGTACCTCGCCGGGCCCCACTACCGCTCCCAGATCGAGTTCTCCGCCGCCGCGCTGGACGAGTCCGCCGCCGCGCTGGCGCGGGTCGATTCCTTTGTGACCAGGGCGAATGAGGTACGCGGACACACTGGGGCCGCGCCCGTCGGCGTACCCGCCTTGCCACCTGCCTTCCGGGAGGCGCTGGACGACGACCTGGGCACCCCCGCCGCGCTCGCGGTCCTGTACGACAAGGTCCGGGAAGGCAACCGGTCTTTGGACGCCCAGGACGCGGACTCGGCCGTCACGATCCTCGCCGAGGTCGAGGCCATGCTCGACGTCTTCGGCCTTCGCGCCGACGCCCCGGCGTGGGCGAGCCAGCGTACCGATGACCTGACCCCGGTGGTCGATGGCCTAGTCAGCGCCCTGTTAGAGCAACGTACCGCCGCGCGGGCCCGCCGGGATTACGCCGCCGCCGACGCCATCCGCGACCACCTGACAGCGTTAGGCCTGACCATCGAAGACACCCCCCAAGGCCCCCGGTGGAGCCGGTAGACTCGTGGGATGACAAGAGGACGGAACACCGCCGGATCGGGCGGACGCATTCGGAAATCCCTGGCTGGGCGCGGGCCGACGCCGAAGGCTGTTGACCGGGAGTACCACCAGGCCCACAAGGCGAAACAGTACGCCGAGCGTCACGCGCCGAGCCGTCCCACCAAGTTCAAGGTTAATGGCGAGTGGGTCGTGGGCCGCAACGCGGTCCTGGAGGCGCTGCAAGCTGGGTTGCCCGTCAAGACGGCGTACATCGCCGAGGGTGGCGAGCGTGACGACCGGTTGCGGGACATCCTGAAGTACACGGCCAGCCACTCGATCCCGATGCTCCAGGCCACGAAAGCCGAGCTCGACCGGCTGACCGGCGGCGCCGTCCACCAGTCGGTCGCGCTACTGCTGCCGAGTTACGAGTACGCGGAGGCCCAGGACGTCCTGGAGGACGCCGCGGCGACGGATGGCATCATTGTCGTCTGTGACAAGATCACCGACCCCCACAACCTGGGGGCCATCATCCGGTCCGCGGCCGCGTTCGGGGCGGCGGGCGTCGTCATCCCCGACCGCCGGAGTGCCCGGATGACCGCGGCGGCCTGGAAGGCGTCGGCGGGCGCGGCGGCCCGGTTGCCGGTCGCCCAGGTGGTGAACCTCAACCGCCTGTTAGATGAGGCGACCGAGGCCGGCTTCACGGTCATCGGTTTGGCCGGCGAGGCCGAGACCGACATCAGCGATGTCACCCGCGACGGCCCGCTGGCCGTGGTCGTCGGCTCCGAAGGCGACGGGCTGTCCCGCCTGGTCAGAGAGCATTGCGACGACCTCGTCCGCGTACCGATTGACAACGTCGAATCCCTCAACGCCTCGGTCGCGACGGCGATCGCGCTGTACGTCCTCACGCACTAACGCTCGTTCTCCAGTACCGCGTCGTAGAGTTCCCGGCGGTCGACCCGGGCCGCCCGGGCGATTTGGGCGACGGCCGCTGAGCGCTTCACGCCGGAGTCGATCAGGCCCTGGACCTGGGACACCAGGGTACCGATGTCCGCCGCGGCCGCGTCGGCCCCGGCGATGACGACGGTGATTTCGCCCCGGACTTCGCCTTGGGCCCAGTTGGTGAGCCCGGCGAGAGTGTCGCGTACGACTTCCTCGTACGTCTTGGTCAATTCCCGGCAGACGGCCGCCCGGCGGTCCTCACCGAGGCTCGCCGCCGCGTCGGCCAGAAACTCACCCAACCGGTGCGGCGCTTCAAAGAAGACCATTGTCCGGTCCTCGGTACGCAGCCGCTCCAGCCGGGCGCGGCGAGGTCCGCCCTTGCGGGGCAGGAAACCCTCGAAGCAAAACCGGTCGGTGTCGAGCCCCGAGACCGCGAGGGCGGTCAGTACGGCGGAAGGACCCGGTACGGCTGACACCCGTACCTCCGCCTCAATACACGCCCTGACCAGCCGAAACCCCGGATCGGAGACCGACGGCATCCCGGCGTCCGTCACCAGGACGACGGTCGCCCCGGTGGCCATCGCTGCGACGAGTTCGGGGGTCCGCGCCACCTCGTTGCCTTCAAAATACGACACGACCCGCGCGGTCACGGTGAGGCCGGCCCGCCGGCACAAGTCAGCGAACCGGCGCGTGTCCTCGGCGGCGATCACGTCTGCCGCGCCGAGCGCGTCCCGGAGCGCCTCGTGGACGTACCGCATATCACCAATCGGCGTACCCGCTAACAGCAAACCCGGACGCGGGCGGTCCGTAACTCCGTTCGTCACACGACTAGACTAGTGAAGGTGAGCGAGGAACAGGTGCCTGACGCAGGCATGCCGACCGGGGGGGCCGATTTCGAGCGCCGCCGGCCGGCTCAGGCTACCCCGGACGAGCCTGGCGCCAGGGCAGCTGCGACGCCGCGCCTGGCCCCAGACCAGGCGGCCCTTGACCGCGCCCGCGAGTTTCGGGCGATCCGGGAGTCGCTGCGCAACGCCAGTACGCTCAGCCAAGAACCCGCAATTCCGTACAGTGTACGGACGAACGCCGACCCCAGCCCGACGACACCTCGCCCGGCCGCCCACCGCGCCACTCGCGTCCGCCTCGACTCCCCGGCCGCGCGGGGCCCGTCCGCGGCCACCGGCAGCGAGCCCGAACCCCTCGCCACCCCGCCCGACCAGGCCCGACGTCCGACGCCGGCGGTACCCCCGAAACCCGCGACGCGCGTGATCGCGGACCTGGCCAGAAAGTCGGCCCGCCCCGGTGCGGGGGCCGTACCTCCCACCACCGCGGGCCTGGGCGGGGCGGCTTCCGAACCGGCCGCCGGGAGTGACCTCCCAGCCGTTCTACCAAAGACCAATGCCAGTTTTCGCCTGCCCCAAGAAGATGGCCCCACGGGACAAGCGGAGGCCATCGGGACCGCCCCCCCGCTATCTTCCCTAGCCACAAGGGGAGCCACCGGGTCGGTGGCCTCCCTGGCCCCGCTTGACGACTCGCCCTTGGCCGAGCCGGAACCACCCGAGTCCCGTCCGTGGGTACCGGCCCCGCAGGATCCGCCCGCGGTCCGGGCGAGCCGCTCCCGGGCCGCCCGGGTCCCGTTCCTCGCCCGGTTGGAGCGGTTCAGCGACCTCTCGCGCGACCGTACTCCCTTGTCAGTGATGGAACAACTGCGCGTACCCATGCCATCGGACCGGCTCGTCGGCTGGATCGTGACGGTGGTCATCACGGCGCTGGCGTTCTTCCTGCGCTGCTACAAGATCGGTTTCCCGTCCACGATCATGTTCGATGAGACGTACTACGCCAAAGACGGGTTTAGCGTGTGGCAGTACGGGTACGAGGGGCTCTGGACCGACCCCGACGGCGACCCCGGCCCGCAGCCCAACCTGGCGTTCTCTGAGGGCGACACCTCGTACCTCACCAGTGCCGGCCGCTGGGCGAGCCACCCGCCGCTCGGCAGCTGGCTCATCGGGGCGGGGATGAAGTTATTCGGCGTCAACTCGTTCGGCTGGCGGTTCGCGGCGCTGGTCTTCGGCACGCTGCTCGTGTTCGTGACGATCCGCCTGGCCCGGCGGCTCTCCCGCTCGACCCTGATCGGCGGGCTGGCTGGCTTCCTGCTCGCCGTCGACGGGATGGCGTTCGTCATGTCCCGGATCGCGCTGCTGGACATCTTCCAGGCGTTCTTCATCGTCGCCGCAGTGTCGTGCATCATCGCGGACCGGGATTTCTTCCGCAACAAACTGGCCGACCACCTCGCCACCCTGCCCGGCGAGACCCTAGGCGGGCGAGCCGGGCCGTTCATCTTCCGGCCCTGGCTACTGGCGGCCGGCCTCCTGTTCGGGCTGGCGTGCGGGACGAAGTGGAACTCGATGTACCCCCTCGCCGTGTTCGGCGTTGTCGCGGTCGTGTGGAGCCTCACCGCCCGCCACCTCGCGGGCGCTGGCCGACGCATGTGGTGGAGTCTCATCAAGGACGGCCTCCAGGCGTTCGTCACGCTGGTCGTCGTGGCCGTCGTCACGTACCTCGCCGTGTGGATCCCCTGGCTGCGCGCGACGGGCGGGTACGGGCGCGACTGGGGCCTGCAGAACCCCGATTCGTGGGTGACCAGGACTTTCGGTGAGGCCATCGCCGGGTTGTACCGCTGGCACTGGATCACGTACGACTTCCACACCGGCGATGGCATGGCCCACGAGACCCACACCTACCAGTCCAACCCCTGGCTCTGGCTGGTCGACGGGCGGACGACGGGCATCTACGCGGACAACGGCATCAACCCGGGCGTCGACGGCTGCCAGGCCGCCGCCGACAGTTCGTGTCTCCGCGTCATCACGGCCACCGGGACACCGCTGCTGTGGTGGGCGGTCGCCATCGCGCTCGTCGCCGCCCTCGTGTGGTGGCTCGCCGGCATGGACTGGCGGTTCGGCGTCGCCGTCTTGGGCTACGGTTCAACGTGGCTCCCGTGGCTGTTCGTCGGCACGCGGCCGATCTTCTCCTTCTACACCATCACGATGATCCCCTTCGGCTGCATCGCCCTGGCCATGGCCCTCGGGGTCCTCCTCGGGCCCCGCCTCGCCGGGCCGCGCCGCCAGATCGGGGCCATCATCGTCGGGGTGATCGTCGCGCTCATCGTTCTTGACTTCGCGCTCATGTACCCCGTCTACACCGGCGGGCTGCTAACCAGGCAGCAATACTACTGGCGCATGTGGTTGCCGGGTTGGATCTAGTAGTGGCACGCGGGATCAGGATGACGGCGGTCGCCTTGGGCGTCGCGGTCGTCCTAGGCGGTTGCGTCACCCAGCCGACCGGCGGGACAACGGGATCGCCGACGCCGACCCGGTCGACCCGGTCGACACCGTCGACCCCGTCGACACCGGCCGCGACGGCGACCCTACCGTTGCCGGGGCCGCAGACCAATCCGGTCTCCCGCAACTCGCTGCAGACCGGCGGCGATCTCACCCTGGCCGTGTCGCAGCTTGTGGACGACTGGAACCCCTGGAACGTCTCGCCGTTTGCGTTGCCGGACGCGCTGGATGCGATGCTGCCGCGGTTGTTCATCCGGGCGGCGGACGGCACCCTGGCCTGGGACGCCACCTGGTTGGCCTCCGAGCCGGCGGTGACGTACGGACGTCGTACGGACCTCCCCACTCCACCCAGCCCGTCCAGTCCGTCGAGCCCAGCCAGTCCATCCGGCACCCGCGCGACTCCGCCCCCGTCCGGACCCATGACCGTTGTCTATAACCTCGCCGCCGCTGCGGTTTGGTCGGACGGAACGCCGCTGACGGCCGCCGACTTCCGGGCCACGTGGGCGGCGTGTGCGGCCGACCCGGGTCCCGGCTGCGCGGACCGGGGGTTCGCCCAAATCACCGGCGTCTCGGAGGGCCAAACCCCGCAGCAGGTGATCGTGGACTACGACTCGCCGTACCCCGACTGGGCCAACACCTTCGCCCGCGGCCCGCTCCGCGACGGCACCATCACCGCCGACCGCTGGGTGAGCCCGTCCGCGCACGCTGGCGCGTACTCCGGGCCGTTCCGCTTCGCCTCGCTCATCGGCAACACCCTGACTCTCCAGCGTAATCCCTTGTGGTGGGGGAATCCGCCGCTACTCGACCGGCTCAAGTTCACGGTGATCGAGGACCTTTCGCTCGCGTACCTCACCCACACCATCGACGGCTTCTGGACCACCGACCCCAACCTGGCGTCACAGCTCAGCCAGGTGGCCGGGCAGGGGCAGCGCCGGGGCCCGGGTGCCGACGGGCGGTACCTGGCCTTCAACTGCAGCAGCGGCCCGCTCGCGGATACCGCCGTTCGGCAGGCCGTGGCGGCCACCCTCGACCGCGGCGCGCTGGCGGCTTCGGATCTCGCCGGTTGGGCCTGGACCGGGCCGCCGCTGAACTCCCCGCTGTGGCTGACGGGCCAGCCGGAGTTTACTAACCTGGCCGCCGGGAAGGCGGCCGACGCGGCGGCCCTGCTGGACGCGGCGGGTTGGCTTGCTGGTACGGACGGTGTACGGACGCGGAGCGGTACGACGCTCGCCTGGGACTTCGTCGTACCCACCGGTGACGCGCTCGCGGAGAACGAGGCCCTCGGCTTGCGGGTCCAACTGGCGGCCATCGGGATCCGGCTGAACCTCAAGTACGCCGACGCGCCGGAGTTGGCGGATGCCCTAGTGGACGGAGGTATGACGGCCACGACGTGGCATCACACGACAGCGCTCGCGGCCGCGGAGAAGTACGTGACCGGCAACCCCCTGGGCTACTCGAGTGCGGCGGTCGATGACCTCGCCCGCCGGGCCGCCGCCGCCCCCGACGCGGCGACCCAGACCGCGCTGCTCGCCACGCTCGCCGAGACCGTCTGGCGCGACGCACCGGTCATCCCCCTCTACGATGTCCCCGACACCCTCCTCATCCGGACCACCCTCGCCAACTACGGTCCCGACGGGCTCGGTACGACGCTGTGGGAGAACGTCGGCTGGACCCGCTGAGTACGACGGTTTGACGGTACCCTTGGTACGGAGGTTCCGCTCACAAAGGAGGTGTGCCATGTTGGTGACTCCGCTAGTGCTGGGGCCAGCAGACTTGCCTCAGTACACGACGTGGTGCGTCATCGACGACCTGGATGATTTGCGGGGTCCCGATCATGGGTGGATGGAGCTCCCGAACCGCTTGTGGTGGAACCCGCATCCCCGTTTCTGGTTGGACGATCGTGACCAGGTACGTGCCGCGTACCGGGCTGTGCTCCGTGAAGCGGCGTCCGAGGACGACTTAGTCCACTACATCAACCGCGATCTGCTCATTGCAACATGGTCGCGCTTGTTCCTCCCCGAACGGCTGCGGGACCTGTGGGTTGGTGTCCATCCCGAGTTGGGCCAGGTGAGAGATGCTGACCTCGTTGCAGCGTAACGTCCTGCGTACGTTGCGACCGGTATTGATGGGCCACGGGTTCGCTCTCGGCGGTGGCTCGGCGTTGATCGCCTACCATGTCATCGACCGCGAGACCCATGGTCTAGACAACTATTGCACATCGGACGACCCGGCAGTGTACGCGAGCGTGGAAACAGCGTCGGTGCGAGCCCTGACTGAGGCGGGGTATGTTGTCACGGTACCGCGTCGACTCGACTGGTTCCGCCAACTGGACATCGTAGACCCCGCCGATCCGTCAATCGTCCTGACGGTGGACCTCGGCATCATGCCGCGGACGAGCGGCCCGGTGGAGGTGGCCGATGTCGGCCTTGTCCTGGATCTCCACGACGTGATGACCAGCAAGCTGGACGCGCTGATTGACCGCCACGCCGGCCGGGACTACCGCGACGCCGACTCGATGCTCCAGGGCGGACACTGGTCTATCTCCGGCATGTGCGACTATGTGGCACGCCGACGCCCCGACGTTCCGCTCGCGAAGTTCGTGCAGATCCTCCGTCAAGTGGACGACTTCGTCCCGCCGTCAGAGCTCGCGGAAATCTCACCGGCGGCCGCCACCGAACTCACGCAGCGAGTCCACGGGTACGCCGACGAGGTCGCAGCCCTGGCCGGGAACCCCAAACCCTCACGCTGAACGCGACGGTCACGTACCCAGGTCAGGTGGTCGTGCCCAGGTCACGGTCGGAAAGCGGGCGAAGTCGGAGTCGAAGGAGCAGACGCCCGCGGCCGGAGGCGGTACTTGATAGCACGGGTAAAATTCCTGGGCAAGTCGGACAACCTTGTCCCCCACCAACATCTCCCAGACTCCAACACCACATCAGTTCACCAAGTCGATCAGGCAAGCTCCATGGCGCCCCTTGTCAACCCTCAGTGGACTCCCGGCAGCCATCACAGACACCAGCGGTGAGTCCTTCCCGGACACCAAGGCAGGCCAAACAACGCTGCCCCCGATAGAGCACGCCCGGCGGATTGTTGACAGGTGGCAATGGTTTGGCGTCAAAGACGGATCGGTGCGCCTTCGTCGTCAGTGGGTGCTGCCGACCAAGTCGAGCGTGTAACTCCTCGGGTGTGCGGCATGGGTTAGTCATGCCCGCCGACATGAGCCGAATGGCCTGGGCATAACCGTCGTCAGTCGCCCGTACAGACAAAAACAGGTCGGGGTTGACGGCCGCCATACCTGCCACGACTAAGTCTGTCAGCCCGAAGTCATCCACGTCCTCGGTGATGATGAAGATTGCGTCCGCCGCGACAGCATCGGCGACTACCTGGCGATCCCCCGGTTCCGTTGACTCGTACCGATCAGCCCGCACGCCAGCGAGAGACCATTCCATCTGCGCGGCTTCTCGCGCAACTCGAACGGGGGCCTGGTTCGGACGACGGTTCCGATCTGCCTCCTCCTCGACGTGCCGACTCCACGCCACATCGTAACCACTCAAGTTGCCTGCGTAGACGAGTAACGTGCGGGTCACGGGTTTCGCCAGGACGTTGGCATCAAGAAAGACGAGTGGCCGCATCAGTCGCCAAACAGATCTGCTTCGATGTCAGGTGCCACGACCCTCGACATCGTCTGCATGGATCCCTCCCAGTGTCGGCGGACTTCGGCGTACGGGATCCGGTGGCGGTTGCCGACCTTGATCGCGCGGATCTCGCCGTCGGCGATCCGCCGGGAGATGGTCGAGCGGGACACCATGAGCCGACGGGCGGCTTCTTCCGGTGTGAACGACCTCGTCTCCGTGCTGACGACCACCGCCTGCCCAGACTGAGCCGCCTCCCGCACGAACGAGATCAACGCCTCTTCCCAGCCCGACAACTCCTCTGTTGTTCCCTGGAAGACCTCGGGCTCCAAAGTCATCACCGTACTCACGCTCCCAGCGTACCACCACTGACCAGATAAACCGCCCAAACTGTTCAATCTGAAATGAGTCTCGCGTTCTGCGCGGGAGGGGTCTGACGGAGTAAGGTGAGGACGTTGTCCGAACGAGAGGAGCGAACATGGGCATCCGGTTTCACCGTCCACGAGTACGGACAATTGTCCTCATCGTACTGGCCGTGGTCCTCGTCGTGGCCGGCGTGGTCGGGTTCCGGGTGTGGTCGAACGTCCGGGCCGTCCTGCCGGGCGGCGGCGAGACGGCCCCGGTCAACGGGCGCTACAACGTCTTGCTGATCGGCTCCGACTCCGCGGACTGGCGGGACGGCGCGCGCGCCGACTCGACGACGGTGGTGAGCGTCGACGCCGTCACGGGCCGGACGCTGATGATCTCCATCCCACGCAACCTCGTCCGCGTACCCTTCGTGGCCACGTCACCCCTGGCGGCCAAGTACCCGGACGGGTACGTGTGCCCGAACCAGGCGACCGAGCCCTGCATGTTGACCATGGCGTACCAAACCGGGCTTGACAACGCCGATCTCTACCCCGGCAGCCGCGACCCCGGCTCGCAGGCCATGATCGACGCCGTCGAGGGCATCACCGGGTTAACCATGAACTATTACGCGTTCATCGACATGGACGGTTTCGAGCAGCTGATCGACGCGCTCGGCGGCATCGACCTGGACATCCGGGCGCGCGTCCCGGTCGGCGCGCTCGGGCAGACCGCGTACTGGATCGAACCCGGCCCCCACCATTTCAGCGGCGAGGAGGCCCTGTGGTACGTCCGGACGCGCGTCAACACCGACGATTACGCCCGCATGGTCCGGCAGAAGTGCGTCATGCTCGCCGCCGTCAACAGCCTCGACCCGTCGACCCTGGCGACCCACTTCCTGTCCTTGTCCGACGCGGCCACCCAGATGGCCCGGACGAACATCCCCGTCGGCCAAGTCACGACCCTGACCGGGCTCGCGTCGAAGGCCACGACGTGGACCGTCAGCGGCCTCAGCCTCACCCCGCCCCTGATCGACCCCCTGAACCCTGACTACGCCCAGATCCGCACCCTCGTGGCCGGGTCCATCACCGAGGTCGAGGGTCTTGACCAAGGCGGGTCGGGCGGTTCCGGTACGAGTGGGTCGGGCGGCACGAGCGGTACGGGCAAGGGTACCTCCACTTCCGACCTCACCACCACCTGCGGACTCTGACATGGCGGAGATGATGATAGCCGTCGAAGAGACGTACTCCCCCGCAGAGGTCGCTGCGATGCTGGGCGTCTCGACAGCCACGATCCACCGTCACATCGCTGACGGGATCGTTCAGGCGGTACGGAAGGGGACGTGCTGGCGGGTGACTGACTCCGAGGTTGACCGCTATGGCCGGTGGCGGGCGGCCCAGGTTGCATCGGTATTGGCGGACGAGTTTCCCGGCGTCGAGCCGGACGAGCCGATTGGCCTGTCTGATCCCACCACTTACGGAAGACTGTGGAAGCAGGTTGGGCCTCCCCACTAGCAGTTTTACCCGCACTGGTGAAGGCATGTTGACAGAGAGAGAGAGAGAGAGAATACATTCAGAACCGGGAGAAGTGGCCTGATCGGACAGGTCGCTCACCATCTGACAGGGGATGCACATGCACCGTTCACTCACTCGCCTACTCGCGCTTGCTTTCGCGGCCGCCCTCACCGTGGGTACCCTCACCGTACCCACCCTCGCCCAAGCCACCGAAGTCAACCTCATCCCCGACCAGGGATTACGACAGTGCATCGCCGACACCATGCACCATTGGGGTACGGGCGCCTCACCCGGCCACCCCGGCTACGACACCGAAGCCGACTCCATCTCCCAGGCCGACCTTGACGCCCTCGTGGCCGCCTGGTCGAACTCGAGCCCTGACTCCCTGTCCTGCTCCAGTAGGTCGATCACTTCACTTGAGGGTCTGCAGTACCTCAACGATCCCGACCTTACGGCGCTTTCCCTCGCCGGCAACCAGATCAGCGACCTTACCCCACTCGCCGACATGACCGCGCTGACGATGCTCTCCCTCGACGGCAACCAGATCAGCGACCTCACCCCACTCGCCGGGCTGACAAACCTGTACCAGCTCAGCCTTTCCAGCAACCAAATTAGCGACATAGCACCGCTAGCTAACCTGCCGCGACTGACGTCGCTGAAACTCACAGACAACCAGATCAGCGATCTCGCTGGCCTAACCAACCTAACAGGGCTGACATGGCTTTACCTCACAGACAACCAGATCAGCAACCTGACTCCGCTCGCCGGACTGACAATGCTGCAATACCTGTTCCTCGACATGAACCAAATCAGCGACCTCACGCCACTAGCCAAACTGACGGGACTGGCATGGCTTCGACTCTCGGCCAACCCGGTGAGTAATCTGGCACCTCTGGCAGAACTAAGCACAATGTCACGGCTCGACGTCACAGAGAGCCAGATCAGTGACCTAGCACCACTAGCCAATCTGACGGGACTGACGACGCTTTATCTCGCGGACAACCAAATTTGCAACCTGACGCCGCTCACTGACCTAAGAGGACTACGCTTCCTACACCTCTCCGACAACCAGATCAACGACGTGACCGCTGTCGCTGGATTGACGAGACTTGCCGAACTCGATCTATCAAACAATCAGATTGCCGAGGTGGCGCCTCTGGGCACACTAGTAGCTACAGACGCGGACCTGTGGAAGCTGTACCTGGATAGGAACGACATTTCAGACATCACGCCATTGGCAGCCTGGATCAACACGAGCACACCGTTCGACCCGATGGTGGTAGATGCCGAGAGAATATGGACTCTGGCCGGAAACCAGATTACAGACGTGTCCTCGCTGGATTGGGCCACAGTCAACCAAGCCTGGGCGACACTCCCAAGCGAATACTCCACTGAGGTCAGCAACTACGCTGTCACTAACCAGACCATCACCACGCCCGCAGTCGTGGGCACCACCGTCGCCCTACCCATCGTGAAGACAGCAACGAGTGACCCCCACCCGATTGCCTGGTCTGTCAAGTCCGGTAACGCGACCATTGACCAAACCGTCGGCACCATCACCTACAACGCAGTCGGTCCCGTCGTCCTGGCCTGGGGCGACCAGTTCACGACGATCTGCCGCGACTCGTCCTACACAGGGGGACACCTGTGCAGCCCGGGGCAGCCGGATCCGATCACGGTGTCGTTCTTCTCGGGTACGGTGAACGTCAACGTCACCCCGGCGCCCGTGGTCACCCCGCCGGTCCCGTCGGTCCCGGCGTCCACGGCCACCACGGACGGCACCCAGGGGTCGGCCACGGGTGGGGCGGCCCGCCTCGCCGACGGTACGGACGCGTACACCCTTGTCACCACACTCAACAGTGCCGACGGACAACCGCTGACCGGATACGCGGGCGACCTGACCGTCGTACCCTCCTCCCCGGACGTGACCGTGACCGCGGTCGTCGACCAGGGCGACGGCACCTACACCGTCACCGCCGCCTCAGCCCAACCCGGCAGCTACACCGTCACGATCGCGTTGGACGGTGCCGCGATTGGTAGCCCGATCCCGGTCAACTTCATCGCCGCCTCCATCGCCAACCCGTCGGTCACGGCTGGTACCACGCAAACTGCGACTGGCTCGGGCTTCCTCCCCGGCGAACCGGTCGTCGCCCGGTTGCACGCCGACCTGGTCAACCTCGGTACCTTCACCGCCGACGCGGCCGGGAAGGTCACCGTCACGTTCGCCGCGCCGAGCACGACGGGTCGGCACACGGTCGATTTCATCGGTGAGACGTCGGGTACGGTCTACGCCGCCTTCGATGTGGTCGCCCCGGCCACCGTCCCCGATGTCCCGTCGGTCCCCGAGTCCACGGCGGTCAGGGATGACATCCAGGTGTCAACCACGGGTGGGGCGGCCCGCCTCGCCGACGGTACGGACGCGTACACCCTTGTCACCACGCTCAACAGTGCCGACGGACAACCGCTGACCGGATACGCGGGCGACCTGACCGCCGTACCCTCCTCCCCGAACGTGACCGTGACCGCGTTCGTCGACCAGGGCGACGGCACGTACACGGTCGCCGTCGCCGCGGCCCAACCCGGCAACTACAGTGTGACGATCGCGTTGGATGGTACCCCGATTGGTGAGCCGATCCCGGTCAACTTCATCGCCGCCGACATCGCCAGGCCGTCGGTGGCGGCTGGTGCGTCGCAAACCTCCGACGGGTTGGGCTTCCTGCCCGGTGAGCAGGTCGTGGCGTGGTTGCACTCCACGCCGGTCAACCTGGGCACCCTCACCGCCGACGCGAACGGGAAGGTCACCGTGACATTCACGGCGCCGAGCACCACGGGACGGCACACGGTCGAGTTCATCGGCCAGACGTCGGGCACGGTCTACGCCGCGTTCGACGTGGTCGCCGCGGCCAAGGTCCCTGGTGGGGGTACGGCGTTGCCGCAGACCAACACGACCATGGCCTTGGTGTTGATGTTCGGCCTGATCGCCTCGGCCGGGTTCACCCTCACCATGGCCCGCCGGGCCCGCCACAGCCACTAAACCAACAACCACTGTGGGGGCAAGGACAATCTTGCCCCCACAGTCATTTCCAGGACCCACTCACTCCGGGCCGCTTCTCGCGCAACTCGAACGGGTACTTGGTTCGGACGGCGGTTCCGGTCCGCCTCCTCCCCGACGTACTGGCTTCGCCGACGCGCCCGGGTTCACCCTCACCAAGGCCACCCCCGACAAGCCGACCACCCCGCCGCACCTGGTCCGAAAATTGTCCGACCTCCTTGCTAACGTGGTTTCATAGTTAAGGAAGGAAGAACCATGGCAAACCCGATCACGGAGATTTCCCCACCCGGGGAGATCCTGATCTACACGACTGATGACGGCGTCATCAGCCTCGACGTACGGATCGAAGACGACACCGTGTGGCTAACGTACCAGCAGATGGCCGATCTGTTCGAGCGCGATCAATCGGTCATCGCAAAGCATGCGCGCAAGGCATTGCGGGACGGCGAGGTCTCCAAACAGAGTTTTAGGCAAAATCTGCCTAAAACTGTCGGCGGACGTCCGACACAAGTGGCCGATCTCGACGTCATCATTTCCGTGGGCTATCGCGTCCAGTCACCACGCGGCGTGCAGTTCCGGCGGTGGGCGACACCGATCCTCCGCGACCACATGCTCAAGGGCTACACCGTCAACCCGCGCCGGCTCGACCAACTCAACCAGGCGCTGGAAATCATCGCCCGGTCGGAGCAAGACGAGGTCGCGGGGATCGCGAGCGTGCTCCAGCGGTACGCAGCCGGGCTGACACTGCTCGACGACTACGATCATCAGCGTCTGTCCAAGCCCAAGGGACAACCCGGCGACTGGCAGTTGGACTACGCCGAGGCCCGGGCCTTTGTCGATGCGATGCGGTTCTCGGCAGACTCCGATCTGTTCGGCGTCGAACGCGACGAGTCGTTCCGCAGTTCACTCGCGACGATCTACCAGGGGTACGGCGACCAGGAGTTCTACCCGACCCTCCAAGAGAAGGCCGCGAACCTGTTGTATCTCGTCGTGAAGAACCACTCATTCATCGACGGGAACAAGCGGATCGCCGCCGGGCTGTTCGCGTACTTCCTCAATCAGAACTCGGCCCTCACCGATGCCCTGGGGACACCCCTCATCGACAACGCCGCCCTCGCGGGCCTCACCCTCATGATCGCCCTGTCCAAGCCGGAGGAGAAAGACGTGATGTGTAACCTGGTCATGAACTGTCTGGTACGCGCCGCCCCAGCCGCCGGAACCTGACCTTCATCCGAAAGATAACTCGCTCTAACTCCGTTCTGAGGTACCATTAGAGCGAGTTATCAAGGAGGAGAGATGCAGATCATCGGCCGCCGCCAGGAACGTCAGACCCTCGCCCGGCTGGAGGCCTCCACGCATCCTGAGTTTCTGGCCGTCATGGGTCGGCGCCGGGTCGGCAAGACGTACCTGATCCGCGAGTTCTTCGCTGACCGACTGGCGTTCGACCTCACGGGTACGCTGGCCTCGCGGAGCGAGCAAATGGCCGCATTCGACCGGGCAGCGGCCCGCCACGGCACGTACCCACCCTCACGGACCTGGCCGGACGCCTTCGCGACCCTGCGTACCCTCCTCGAAACCGACCCCCGCCCAGGCAAGAAAGTGGTGTTTATTGACGAACTCCCCTGGCTGGCGACGGCCCGATCCGGCCTGCTCGAGGCCCTCGGCGAGTTCTGGAACAGCTGGGGGTCGACCCGGCCCGACCTGCTCCTCATCGTCTGCGGTTCGTCGACATCGTGGATGACGGACCGGCTGCTCACCACCCGCGGCGGATTGCACAACCGTCTCACCGCCACGATCAACCTCCAGCCGTTCACGCTGGGCGAGTGCGAGGAGTTCCTGACTGCGCGGAACCTTGTCATGAACCGCTATCAGATGGTCGAGTGCTACATGATCTTCGGCGGCGTCCCCCAGTATCTAGCCTTGTTACAGCCCCAATTTGGCCGCGCGCAGAACGTCGATGCCTTGTGTTTCGCCGAGTCCGGG
>JAIRVA010000031.1 GCA_031254155.1 Propionibacteriaceae bacterium | reverse complement strand
CCGGTGGTACCTGGCGGACGAGCTCATCCAGCAACTCGAGCCGGCCGGGCAGCCGGGCGTGGTCGGGCCAGCCGCGCTGCCACGTGAGGAGGTAGGCACCATCGAACCGCCAGGAGCGGAGCGCCCGGCCCGGCCCGAGCAGCCAGGTCACCAGGCGCGGCGGGAGGGCGCGGTACGCGAAAGGTACGTTCACTGCCACTAGGTGGCATTGATCATTGAAGGACTCCGACTCGAGTCGGACCGGCTGACCGCCGTCGCCGAGCGTCGCGGTCTCCGGCTCGCGGGTGAGGCACAACGCGGGCAGGACGGCGGGCATCCGGATCGCCGTCACGTCGTACCGGAACGTCCGGCGACTGGCGGCAACCTGGTACCGGAACGAGCAGAACGGGTGGCCGCCCGCCGTTGTGCCCGTGATCACGTTCAGCGCGCTGCCACCACTGGTGAACGGCAGACCCGGCCAGAAGCCAGTGAGGCTCGGCGCGCTGGCGGTGTACGTGTAACCCCTAGTGGCCGCCCAGTACTTCCGGGTGAACGAGCGGTGTTCCCGGTCCCGCCGCAAAACGACCACGATGGCCAGCCCGGCCACGAAGGCTCCGATGATGGGCCACAGGCCCGAAGCCACCCCCGTAAACAACGACGCCCCCGATAGCACAACGCCCCCTTGTACTTTTGACGCCCGGTCCCCAACCTCGGCCTGACGGCCGCCCACGACCCCTCGTGGGCAAACCGGGCAACCCTGGAACCTCCCACGCGGTAGTACGGTCTTCCGCAATTTCACCGCTATTCTGGTACTTCGAGAAAGGTCAGCCCATGAGCAACTACCAATCGTATCAGCCGTACCAGCCCGATTCCAGTCAGCCGTACGCGTCGGCACCGTACGACCCAGCCGGCCAGCCGTACGCCCCGGTTGAACCGTACGGGGCGGCGTACGCGGCCCCGCGCCCGGAGCACCCCCGCGCGACCACCATCCTTGTGCTCGGCATCCTGGGTTTCGTAACCTCCGGCATCCTTGGCCCCGTCGCCTGGGCGATGGGCAACACGGCGCGGCGGGAGTGCGCCGCCGGACAATACACCATGACCGACTCGCTGCGGATCGGGCGCATGTTGGGCATTATCACGACCATCCTCCTGATCATCGGTATCGTCCTGATCGTGATCATGGTCGCCGCCGGCTTGCTGTTCGCCGCCGGCGGGGCGATCGGCGGATAGGACACAACTGGTGGCCGTCAGTCGGGTACGCCGGTCCAGATGAACCAGAAGGTACCGGCCGCCACGGCCGCGGTGAGGCTGACGGCGTCGATCACGAGCGTGAGGCCGAGACCGACCGCATCGGCCGGGCCGAGCCGCGACTCGCGGGCCCACGTCCGCTGCCGGCCCGCAGCGCCGAACCCCCGGACTTCCATCGCGGTCGCGAGCTTGGTGCCGCGCCGGATGGCGAGGACGAGCAGGGCGAACACCATCGAGAAGAAACGCCGCAGACGGCCGTGATCGCCCAGGCCGCGGGCCCGCCGCGCGAGACCGAGCGAGCGCCAGTCCTCGGCGAGCAGGCTGAGCAGGCGGATGCCCGCGAGGGTACCGAGCACGAACCGGGCCGGAAGGCGGACGATCTGGGCCAGTCCGTCGGCCATGTCAGTCGGGTCGACACCGCCGAGCAGCCCGACCGCCGCGAGGGCCAGCGCGAGCACGCGCAGACCGACGGCGAGGGCCATGAGGAGGGAACGCTCGCTGATGATGACGAGCCACCAGCGGACAAACACCGTACCGCCCGGGCGGCCGTAGAGGGCCATGCTCGCGGCGGCGATCAGGGCGAGCACGGCGACGGGCAGGAGACGGCGGAGGGTCCGAAAACCGACTCCGACGAGGCGGAACGCGACGATTTCGAGGACGAGCATGGCCCCCGAACTCACCCAGTCGAGCGTGATCAGGATCGGCAGCGCGAGCAGGAGGGCGCAGAGGAGCCGGGCGACCGGGTTGAGGCGGTCGAGGGTACGGGCGGGTACGGAGGCTGTCTCTGTCATGACAACTCGATCCGGTGCTCGCCGAGCACGGCCAGGAACGCGCGGTCATGGGTGACGGAGACAACGGTCCGACCGACGTCGAGCAGGCTCATGATGAGACGGACGAGATCGATCCACGTGGTCCGGTCCTGGCCGAACGTCGGCTCGTCGAGGACGATGATCTCCGGCCCGCCCGCCAGGATGGAACCCACCGACAGACGGCGCTTTTCGCCGCCGGACAAGGTGAAAGGATTCGCCTCGGCCAGGTCGGCGAGGTGGAGAGTGGCGAGCAACTCGTCGACGCGGGCGGCGATCCGGGCCCCCGCCCAGCGCAGGGTGGCCAGCCCGGTGGCGAGCTCGTCGCGGACAGTCGCGGCGACGAACTGGTGCTCGGCCTCCTGGAAGACGGTACCCAACCGGGTGAGGAGTTGGGCGGATGTCCAGTCGTGGGGGTCGGCCAGGTCGGGCACCCGGCGCTGGCGGCGGTTCGCGGGGGGTGGCCGGAGGGGTTCGCTGGCGACGACGTGACCAGTCAACTGGGGGAGCAACCCGGCGAGGGTCAGGGCGAGGGTGGACTTGCCGACCCCGTTGGGTCCGGTGATGACCGTACTCACCCCGCGGGGGAGGGCGACGTTGATGTCGGACTGGACGACCGCACCGGCGGCGTACCCGACCGCCAGATCCTCGGTGTGCAGGATCGGCGCGGGGGGCCTAACCCCGGCAATACCCGCCATTTCTAGCGCCGTCGCGGGGTTTTGGAGGGGTTGTGCCACCGAATCGCCCCCGGTGGGCGGCCTAACCCCTACAACTCCCGTCAGCGGGATCGGAGTTACGGGGTTTTGCAGGGGTTGTGTCACTCCCGGGTCCGCCACCTCGTGAGCAGGGTTCACGTTCTCGGGCCTCGTGCGCTGATGGCGGGGTACGACGGGGAGGGGGACGCCCGGCACCCATACCCCGGCGTCCGCCAACTCCCGGCCGTGGGCGGAAAAGACGGCCGCCGGGTCGCCGTCGGCGACGAGTCCGGCGGGACCGAGGACGATGACCCGGTCGATGAGGTCCTGCCACACGTCGACGTGGTGCTCGACCACGATTAGCGTGGTCCGACGGTCGGCGAGCACGTGCTCGATCGCCAGCCGGACCTCCCCGACCCCCGTCGGATCGAGGTTGGCCGTCGGCTCATCGAGCAGCAGGACGCCGGGCCGCCGCTCGGCGGCCGCCCCCTGCATGGCGAGCAGGCCGGCGATGGCGAGCCGCTGCTTCTGGCCGCCCGAGAGGGCATGGGTCGGGTGGGTGAGCGGCAGGCCCAGCCCGACCGCGTCCAGGCTCCGCCGGACCTCACGCCAGATGGCGGGGCGGGGGATGGCGAGGTTCTCGCAGCCGAAGGCGACATCGTCCCCGATCCGGGCTAAAACTGCTTGTGAATCGGGGTCCTGTTGGACCATGCCGACCCGCCCCGCGAGCCGGGTCGGATGCTGTCCGTCGACCAACAACCGACCCGCCTCCGTACCCTCGTCGCTCCCGCCGAGCACGCCCGCGAGCGCGAGCAGCAGGGTCGACTTGCCGGCCCCGCTCGCGCCGAGCAGCAGGACCCGCTCCCCGGCGTCGATGGTGAGATCGAGGTCGCGGATGGCCCAGGCGCGCCGACCCGCGTACCGCCAGCCCCAGCCGGACGCCTCAACCAGACTCATCCGCTAGCCTGCGGCCCGCCCCGAGGCGAACCGGTTCAAGACCCCGGTCCGGGCCAGCAGGCGGACGAGCACCCAGGCCAGGATCCCGGCGAGTACGGCGCCCGACACCATGTTGCTGATCAGGTAAATCGTGTTGAACTCCACCGATTTGGCCAGGTTGCCGGTGAACAGCTCGCTCGCCCACTCGCCCACGCCGGCGAGCACGCCGGCGAGCATGGCGACGGGCAGCCCGAAGCGGCGGTACGCGAAGAGGGCGAACGCCAGCTCGGCGCCCAGGGCCTCGGCGACCCCGAAGATCAGGGTCTGCATACCCCAGACGTTGCCGAGCAGCGCCGAGCAGATCGCGGCGACGAGTTCGACGAAGAAGGCCGCCCCCGGCTTGCGGATGACCAGCCCGCCGAGGGGGCCGCCGATCAGCCAGAGTCCCTGCGCCAGGCCGCCGAGACCGGGGGTGACGGCGTTCATCACGTCGTACCAGACGTACCCCGGGCCGTTCCAGGCCCAGAACAACAGGCCGCAGGCGACCCCCAGGACCGCCGCGACCACGATGTCGACCACCCGCCACCGCCAACGTGTGGTGGCGGGACGGGTGAGGTCAGCCGATTCGGTGAGGTGTGACATAAACGTGCTCCTTTCGAGCACGGGTGGCGCTTGCCAGAGAACATCCCTTGCGCTGGTATGACCCAGATCAGGTTCGTGCGGTCGAAGGCGAGGTACCTTCCTCTCAGCCCGGGCGGGCTCCCGTGTTGGGGATCAGTATAGCCGGACCACGGTGCCTGTCCCCCTGGCCCGCACTTCGATATAGTTAATGCGTACCTCAGGCAAGGAGTGACCATGAAGGTTGTCGTCGTTGTGTATTCCGACGATCGGAACGTGCGCGCAGACGTACGCGATGCCCTCGGGGTGAAACTGGGTGGTCTCGACCTGGAGGTCCGCGAGACGGCGACGCAGGCGGCGGTGCTCGCCGAACTGAACCGCGGTGACGTTGACTGTTGCATCTTCGACGGCGAGGCGACGCCGACCGGGGGCATGGGCTTGGCGAAGCAAATCCGGGATGAGTACGCGGTTTGCCCGCCCGTGCTCCTCCTCGTCGCCCGGCCCGCCGACTCCTGGCTCGCCGCGTGGTCGCGCGCCGACGCGATCCACCCGTACCCCATCGACCCCCTCACTCTGCCCCAGCAGGTCGAGGAACTCGTCTTTGTGGACGACGACGCGGCGTAGGGCTCGTCAGGCTCAGGCGAGTTGGGCGGTCGCGAGGACGGTGTACCGTGGGTGGCCGCCGATGCCTTCGTGCAGGTCGGAGCGGAAGAGGGTGATTTCGCCGACTGTCCACTCCGGCCCCCGGTAAACCGCGAGCGCGGCCAGTGTGGGTGCCAGGCCCGCTTGACGACCGGCGCGGGTGACGGTCACGTGGAAACGATTCTGGGTTGATTGGTACAAGGTGGCGTACGTCCCCCGGACCCGTTCCGCCAGCGGGCCCAACGCCCGGGCAGGGTCGGTGACCCCGATCCAGCCGACATCGTGGCGGAACAGGCCCGCACCGGCGAGGGCCAGGGTGAAGGGCGCGGTCCGGGCGGCGGCCAGGCGTAGGTTGTCGGCCAACTCGTCCATCATCCCGTCGGGCTGCTCCCCGTAAAAACCCAGGGTGACATGCCAGTTCGCGCTCGGCTCCCACGGGTTGCGCGCCGCGTGGGCCGGTGGCCGGACCATCTCGAGCGCGCTCGCCAAGTGGTCGCGTTGGGCGGCGGGCAGAGCGATGCCAGCGAAAAGTCTCACGGGTCCATGGTGCCCGATTGCGGTGCCGGTCACAAGCAGGAGTCCCGCACCGCCGCCGTACCCATTGGCGCGGTTCCAGGGCATGACACAAGTGACCCCCATCGCCCGGTTGAGAGACGCCGAAACGGAGTGCGGTCAGTTGCGTCGCCGCAACGGGCAGTTTCGGCGACGCAACTAGCCCCATGTCGTCAGACCCCCGGGCTCAGGGCACGTCTTTGGTCACTTGTGTCGGGGGAGGGGAGGGGAGGAGGGAGGGGTTACAGGCAGGTCTGGGCGAAGTAAAACGCCGCTGCCCCACGGATTCGCTGGTCCGATGTCCAACTGGCCGTCGTCTCATCCCACCACTTCTGGACTGCCGCATAGTTGCCCGTGTCGACCTGGAACCACCGCATACCGCCATTCGGATTCTTGGTTTGACTAGGGGAGTTAGTCAACCAGTAGTCCGGGCGCGTGGGGTGGCTCGTCTCATAGTCGCCGACAATGTACCATTGCTCGCCGGGATAGGAACCCTCGCCGATCGCGACCTGGGTGTACGGCCCGACCGGGCCCTGGGTGCTCCCCGCGGGCCGCGGGATCCAGTCGATGGTGAGCCCGCTCGGCTGGGTACAACTCATGCCGGATTGGTGCGACGCCCACGCCGGGTTCGCCACCGGGTCACCGGAGACCGCGGGCCAGTTCGCGGGTGTCGGTCCGGCCGCCTTGGTCGGCGCCGGTTTGACGGCCGGCAGGCAAGAGATGGCCAGGGTCTGGGCCTCCTGCCCGCGGCCGAGCTGAAGCCCGGTCCAGGCGACTTTCGACCAGTCCGCCGCACCGGGTGCCGACCCGATCTGGATCCACGTCGGCCCGGAGGGCTGTTGGGCGCTGGGCTGATTGGTGAGGTACGTCTCAGCACCCCCCGTACCGTCGCCCGCATCCGTCCGCAGCGCGACCACCCACCACTCCTCGCCCGGTTGGTTGCCTTCGCCGACGTCGACCATGGACGTCCGCGTACCACTCACGTCCGTCCGGTCCAGCGCGGTGACCCAGCTCACGACCTCCGCGGTGGGCGATGCGCACGCCAGCGGGGGAAGGTCAACCGGCGGTGCGGGCGTCGGAGTGGGGGTGGGGGTCGGAGTGGCCGGGGGAGCGGGTGACCAGTGGAAGACGGGAGTCGGGGAGGGGGTGGGTTGGGCGGGCGGGTTGTCATGCGGCCAAGTCAGGGCGAGCGTCGTACCCACCGCGGCGAGTACGACGACGCCGACGACGATCCCGATGATCAGGCGCCGGCGCGGCGGACGGCCCTTCAGGACGTACGGAGCGTACCCACCGGCGTCCGGCGGGGTCGGGTTCCCCAGTGGGATAAACGCCGTTGGTTGGTCCGGGTCGTCGTACGACATGAACTTCCTCCTTGGTTCTCCCCTTGGTAATAGTGTACATATCCTGCGGGCGGACACATCTGTGGTACGAGAGGGCCACGGGTGAACCACGGGGCCACCGACCAGGTGACGCCCATATTGACAAGGTAAGACAGTATGTCGGTGATCTCTGCTTCATGGTACGAGGACCAAATCAAGGAAGCTTTGAGTTCACGAACCGTACTAGGTACGTACCCAGCGTTGCCGTGCAGAGCGCCATTACTAAACAACAGCTCCCAACCATCGGGCGGATCCACTGAGTTGTCGAGATGACGACGCCCAGAGAGCTGTTGAAGTTACGACTAATGCGCCTGGACTCACGCAACACAACCTCATCGAGGGGCAGGTCCGGTAACTCGCCAACGGACCAGCCACTTTCCCGGCGTTAGGTGCTCACCCATGATCAGCGGACAGCTGGCGGGTTACGCCCGTCAGCCCCCAAAATGAAGAGGGGGTGGCTTCTGGCGATCGACCACGCCCGGCTGTCCCCGCGCCCGGAGGGGTGGGTTCCCTCCGAGGCAGGGGCATCAACCACAAAGTAGATGTACGGACAAAACGAGGCGGAGGTGGTATTCGGTCGCTACGCTCCCTGTTACCGTCCTCCTTCGCGCACGCCTCAAGAACCTCCACAGAGGTTCTTGACTGTCAGTCCGGGTACAGCGGCTTCCGAGCCAGCTCGGCGCCGCTTCCCTCGTACTAACAGCGAAAGCCGACATGCGTCGGCTCTCGGGCGTACTTGGCGGAGGTGGTGGGATTTGAACCCACGAGAGGGTTGAAGCCCTCAACCCGCTTAGCAGGCGGGCGCCATAGACCGAGCTAGGCGACACCTCCAAGTCAGTAGACAACTTTAGCGGGGAAGGACCCCGGCCACGAAATCGAGGGCGCGTAGTGGGTGTGTTAGTTGCCGAGGTTTTCGAGGTGGGTACGGATACCCTCGCGTAGGTTCATGAACGCGTCGTCCATCTGTCGCGCGGGGTGGGCGATGACGGTTCGTCGGTCGGGACCGTGCCAGAGAGCGATTTTCGCGTTCCGGCGGGACAGGGACACGTCCGTGATGTCGATCCACGAGCCGGAGAACTCACCCCGCGGGCCCTCGACGGAGTAGCCCTCGTCGTCCAACGTCACCCACACCCGCTGCCGGTGCATCGCGACGAGGGTGACCGTCAGCAGCGCGAGCCCGAGGACCGCCACGACACAGCCGGTGATCGTGAGGGGGGCAGACTGGACAAGAATAAGCGAGGCACCGGTCAGTACTACGCCGATAATGAGCAGCCCGGCCGCGAGCCAGGTCCCGCCCGGGACGCGGGGTTTGAGGAGGTACGTTGTCATGGTGGCTCGCAATCGTCGTACATAACTCTAGCTAAGTTGTGCTCCGGGCGTGGGGAAACACGCCTCACGACAAGGCATCGGCTTCGGGGGACGAGAATGTCCGTCCGACACGGCGGCCGTCGTACTGGCGGCGATAGTGAATGCTGTAATCTGGACCGGTGGTTAGTACTGTGGCGACATCGCGCCGTAGTCGGGGAAGCGCCACCGGGGGGCTCACGCGGTTCCTGGCGACCCTGGCCGTTCTTTTTGTGTCGGGTACCCTGCTGCTGCCCTTCCGCGCGGCGGCGGAACCGCCGCTCACGACTCTCGCCGGCCCCGTCACGGACCGGGCGAACGTCCTCGGCAGCAACCTCACCGAGGTCGAAAACGCCCTCGACACGGTGGCCAACAAGACCGATTACCAACTTTTCGTCGTGTACGTTGCCAGTTTCGATGGCTTGAGTGGCGCCGACTGGGCCGACCAGACAGCGACGGCGGCTCACCTGGGTGCGAACGACCTCCTGCTCGCCGTGGCGGTGGACGACCGGCTTTGGGGTCTCAGCGTCGACAACGCTTCGGCGCTCTCGACCGGCGACCAGTCCGCGATGGAGAACGCGATCACGGACAAGTTGCGGACGAGTGACTGGGCGGGCGCCGCGGTCGCGGGGGCCAACAAGCTGGCGGGTACGGGCGGCGGCAGCGGGGCCGGTACGGCGCTCGCCGTCGGCGGCGGGGTCGTCGTGGTGGGCGGTGTCGGCGGCTGGCTCTGGTACCGCTCCCGCCGCAAGGCCGCCGGAAAACCACCGTCGACAAGCCAGGATGAACTGGCGGGGCTCGACACGAAGGAACTCGAGCGTCGCTCGGGTACGGCGCTGGTCGAGCTCGACAACGCCCTGCGGACCTCCGAGGAGGAGCTCGGTTTCGCCCAGGCCGAGTTCGGGCTCGAGGCCACCGACACCTTCCGCCAGACCCTGGAGGCCGCCAAGCAGGACGCGGGCCGCGCCTTCGCCGTCCGCCAGCAACTCGACGACGCCACGCCGGAGACTGAGCCGGAGCGGCGGAGCCTGCTCGCCCAGATCCTGCAACTGTGCGACCGGGCGGGTGATGCGCTCGACGAGCAGACCACGTCGTTCGAGCAGTTGCGTGATCTGGAGAGCCGGGCCGGCTCCGTACTCGACGAGACCGAGCAGCGGGTCGCCGAACTCGCGCAGCGGATCCCGGTCGCCGGACAGACCCTCGCGACGCTGGGTTCCGCCTACGCGCCCGCCGTCCTCGCGTCGGTCACGGCGAACCCCGACCAGGCGAGTGCCCTCCTCACCAGCGCGCGGGACTCGGTCGCGAAGGGCCGGACGGCCCTGACCGGCGGCAACAAGAGCCAAGCGGTGGCGTACGCGCGGGTTGCGCAGACCGCGCTGGCGCAGGCGGCCAAGCTGCTTGACGCCGTCGACACCGCTCCCGACGCGCTCCAGAAAGCGGCCGCCCGTCTGCAGGCCGGGATGGCCTCGCTCGGTGCGGACTTGAACGACGTGGCCCGGTTCGGCGGTACGGATACCGCCATCGCGGCGGCGGCCACCGAGGCCCGGGCGGCCCTCACCCAGGCGCAGGCCGCGGGCGTGGGGGCGACGGCGCAGGGCGACCCGATTGCGGCCCTCACCCGGCTGACCGCGGCCGAAACGGCACTTGACAACGCCCTCGTCCCGGCGCGCGGGCAGGCGGCGGCTGTCGCCAAGGCCCAGCAGACGGCGCAATCCCTCTTGGCGCAGGCGCAGAGCCTCATCGCGCAGACGAACGACTACATCAACGTCAACCGGGTGGCGGTGGGCACGAGTGCGCGACAGCTATTGTCAACCGCGGTGGGCCTCGCCGGGACGGCGCAGTCGCAGTTGGGAACGGACCCGAGGGCGGCCGCGAACGGCGCCCAGTCGGCACTGACGTACGCCGGACAGGCCTACCAAGCGGCGCAGCAGGACGCGCGGGCGACGACCGTCCACCAGGTGGCGGGCGTCGGGGAGGGGCTGCTGGCCGGCTTGGTCATCGGGGCGCTGACCGGCGGGCATCCCGGCGGCTTCGGTTCCGGCCGGGGCGGTGGCTGGTCCAGCGGGGGCGGCCTGGGCGGCCTCGGGGGCTCCATCCTCGGCGGCGGCATGGGTGGCTTCGGCGGCGGTGGCGGTTTTGGCGGCGGGCGCTCCGGTGGCGGATCGTTTGGCGGCGGCCGCGGGGGAAGGTCCGGTGGTGGCCGGTTCTAACGTACCTGCCCGTCCGTACTCTCCCGTACTCACAAACTCTAGGTAACCAACACACAACACAAAGGAAACACAATGGCTGAAAAGCAATCAATCCTCGGCCGGATCGCCCAACTCGCGCGGGCGAACGTCAACGACCTGCTGGACAAGGCGGAGGACCCGCAGAAGATGCTGGACCAGATGGTGCGCGACTACACCAACAACATTGCCGATGCCGAGCAGGCGATCGCCCAGACGATCGGCAACCTGCGGCTGGCCGAGCAGGACTACAACGCGGATGTCCAGGCCGTCCAGGAGTGGGGTGCCAAGGCGGGATCGGCCTCGCAGCTCGCGGACCAGTACCGCACCAAGGGCGACGCGGCGAACGCCGACAAGTTCGACGCGCTGGCCAAGGTGGCGCTGCGCAAGCAGATGGACGCTGAGGCCGAGGTCAAGCAGGAACAGCCGATGATCGAGTCGCAGCGGGTGACCGTTGACAAGCTGAAGAGCGGCCTCGCCACGATGAAAGACAAGCTCGGCGAACTCAAGGGGAAGCGCGACTCGCTCGTGGCGCGGCAGAAGTCGGCCGAGGCGCAGCAGCAGGTCCAGTCCTCGCTGGCGTCCATCAACATCCTCGACCCGACCTCCGAGATCTCCCGCTTCGAGGACTCCGTCCGCCGCGAGGAGGCAAAGGCCATCGGCCAGGCCGAGGTGGCCGCCACGTCTTTCGACTCCCAGTTCGCCCAGCTCGATTCGCTGGGCGACGATGTCGAGGTTGAGGCCCGTCTGGCCGCCCTCAAGGCCGGCCGGAGTGTGTCCGCTATCGAGCCGACGACCGTCACCCCGGCCATCGAGAGCGGTTACGCGAACTATCCGTCAGCCTCAGCTAGCTGAAGGAAAATGCGAAAGACTGTGCGTTTGGGCGGGGTAGACCACACCCAAACGCACACTCTTCGCTCTAGCTTTCGCTTTCGTACAGTTTCAGGGCGCGTTCGCCGTAGTCCTTGGCGTAGCGGTACCACAGGTACGTGTACTCGCCCACGGGCTCCCCGCACGCGTCCTTGTAGAGCGCCCACACCCACCAGTAGTGGGCGGCGAGGGAGACGTACGCCAGGCAGTGCCGCAGTTCATCCGGCGTGGGTTGGTGCCCGAAGTACGTGGTGAACACACCCTCCGCCTCGTCGGGCGTGTAATCCGAGCAGCAAATGAACGTCCCAAGATCGGAGGCGTAGTCGCTCATGCCCACATACTCCCAGTCGATGAGGTACATCTTGTCGGCCGTGATCAGGAGGTTCGGGTCATAAAAGTCGTTGTGGCAGAGGGTTTTCTCCACCCCGTCACTCTCGGCCAGCTCGTACACCCGCTTGGCCTGGTTCCGGAGCCGGTCGAAGTCGGGGAACTCGGTACGTCCCTGGAGTCCGGGCCCGGCGAGCAGCAGATCGACCCACTTCTCGGAGCCGGTGTAGATGTTGAACTTGGCGTCGATGGCCCGGCCCGACTCGTGCAGCGCCCGGACAAGCCGCAATGCCCGGTCAACGTGGCCGGGGTTGTGGTAGTCGAACGGCTCCACGATGTCCACGAAGCGGGAGATCTTCCAGCCCACAGCCGGGTCGAGGTAGATGAAGGTCTCGTCGAGCCCGAGTTCCAGCGCGATGGCTTCGGCCTCGGCTTCGGCGGCGCGGTCGAGGAGCCCGTACGTCGCCACGCCGGGGTGACGGTACACGTACCTCTGCCCGCTCGCGGTGAAGCGGAAGGAGAGGTTGGTGAGCCCCTCGACGATGGGGACGAAATCGCTCAGGTCGGCCCGCGTCACGTCGAGCGTGGTACAAATGTTGTCCAAGATGGCCGAATCGATGTTGACGATGAACCCGGGGTCGAACGCCCGCAGGTCGTCAAGGTGGTCGAACTCGTAAATGACGCCCGGCTCGTAGCGCCGGATCCGCATGTCGAACTCGCCGACGTGATCGGCGTACACGGACTCCCACAGCTTGGGCGCGGTCTCCGGCCGGTCGTACACCCCGTCCAGCACCTCGTTCCATTTCGCGGAAAAGGCCTTGTCAAAATACGCGTGACCCATCATGACCCAGGAGTCCGGGCGACCGGGGGTGACCTTGGTGATCCGGTCGTACGCGCCGCACGTGAGCCCGAACTCATCCGTCGGCCCCTCGGCGTAGACCGCCGAGTAGTAGGCGCCCCAGACGTAGGGCTCGAACACGTTCTCGGTGAAGTAGTTGTCGGAGCTACAGATGTACGTGTTGGCGAGGCGGTCCGCGACGAGCTTCAGGGTCGATGTATTGTTACGGGTCGCGTACTCCGGGTTGACAACGATTTTCACGCCGAACGCGTCTTCGAGGTACAAGAACTGTTCCATCATGTAGCCGACGACGACCGTGATGTCTGTGATGCCCGCCGCCTGGAGCTGGCGGATCTCGCGCTCGATGAGGACCTCGCCGCGGACCGTGAGCAGGCCCTTGGGGTGCTCGTACGAGATCGGGGCGAACCGGCTCGACGTCCCGGCGGCCATGATGATGGCGTTCCCGACGCGGTACGGTTCCAGGGCGCTGAGTCCGGTCGCGGTGGGGACCATCTTCTCAAGGAAACCGTGTCGCTCAAGGAGTTTCACGGTCGAGTTGACGGTACCAAGCGACAGTTCTGTGGTTTCGGCAATCAGGCGTTGGGTCGCGTGCGACGTCAGCCGCAGCGTGTTCAGGACCTCGAATTCGGCCCGTGTTAGTGTAATTGTCATTGGCTCCCCAAGTGTTCAGCCAGTTCAGACTATGTCACAAACTGAACAGAGTCAAGCCATCCCGCTGGCGCTCCGGGCGCCCGCGACCCCCGGACTTCTGGAACTTCTGCACATCGGAGCCAGCAGGATAGAATACCTCATGCACATGAGCGGGTCAGATGGCAGCCGGCCGTTCCAGGTTGACCTCAGGGGGGTCGTGGATCTGCTGGGCCGGCACATCTACTCGAGCCCCCGGGTCTATCTCCGCGAGCTTCTCCAGAACGGGGTCGACGCCATCACTGCCCGTACGCTGGTGGGAAACGGCGAAGGCGACTCCGCGTGGGGTATTACCATCCGACCCGCCACTGATGTCACCCCGTTTTGCCTGATCGATGACGGAATCGGGCTTGCCGCCGACGAGGTCACCGACCTGCTTGCCACCGTCGGCCGCAGTTCGAAACGGGATATTCTCGACCTGGCCCGGACCGACTACCTCGGCCAGTTCGGCATCGGGCTGTTGTCCTGTTTCATGGTTTCCGACGAGATCCGCATCCTGACCCGGTCTGCCACGGGCGCCGGCCCGGTGGAGTGGATCGGCTCGGGTGACGGGACGTTCACAGTCCGCCCGTACGCGGGCGCGCTCCCGGTGGGTACGCGGGTCTTCCTGAGCCCCCGCTTCGACACCCGCGACCTGCTCGCCGGCGCGGTACCACAACTGGCCCGGGAGTACGGGCAGTACCTGGCGGTGCCAATCGACCTCGTCGAGGCGACGGGAACGGGAGGGGCCACGGGGGACGGTGGCCCCCTGGTTCCCCCTCTGACAAGGGAGGATGCCGACTGTGGTCCGCGGCCCCGGGGTACGCGGATCAACGTCCCGCCCGTCTTCGCCGACGATGCCGCCGACGGGGCGTCTCTCGCCGCGTTCGCCCGGGATGAACTCGGCTTCACGCCCCTGGAGGTGATCAACCTCAGTGCACCGGGGACGGGTACGGTGGGGAAGGGTTTCGTACTGCCCTTCTCGCCCCCGCCCAACGCCCACCAGGCGACTGGGGTCTACCTGGGTGGCATGTTGCTCAGCAAGCGGGTCGACGAACTCCTGCCTGACTGGGCCTTTTTCGTCCGCGCGGTCGTGAGCTCGACCGGTCTCACGCCGACGGCCAGCCGTGAGGGTCTGGTCGAGGACTTCAACCTGGAGTACACCCGCGACCAACTGGGCGCCTGCGTGCGCACCTGGCTCGCCAACCTGGCGCTCCACAGCCCGGCCCGCTTCGGGGCCTTCCTGGCCGTCCACGAGGTCGCCATCAAGCAACTAGTCCTGCACGACGAGGATATGGCGCACATTTTCATGGGCTGGCTCTCGGTGGAGACCTCGGCGGGTCGCCTCCGGCTAGACCGCCTCGTGAAGCTGACGCCGCTCGTCCGCTACGCCCGGACCCTCGACGAGTTCCGCCAGGTCGCCTCCCTGTCGCGGGAGGACTCGCCCCTTGTCAACGGGGGGTACGTCTACGACTCGGAGCTCGTCGAGCTCCTGCCGACGGTCTACCCCGCCGTCGAGGTCACCCGCGTCGATGTCCTCGCCGAACTCGACCGGCTCGACCCGCCGGCACTCAGTGACCGTACGTTGACCGTACAACTGGAAGACCGGGCGACCGCCGCCCTGGAGTCCCGGGAGTGCCAGGCCGTCGTGCGGATCATGGAGAAGACCGACGTACCCGCCCTGTTTGTCTCCGACCCCGAGGTCTTCCGCCACATCGACCGCGGCCGCGCGGGGGAGGCCGCGGGCGGGCTGTGGGCGGAGATTCTCGCGCAAACCGACGCCTTCGCCGTGACCCTGGGCCCGCGCGCCCAGGCGGGATTCTCGGCCCGGCTCTGTCTGAACTGGGCGAACCCACTGGTCCGCTCGCTCGCCACCCTCGAGGACCGGGTCGTGTTCGAGCGCTCGGTCCAGTTGCTGTACGTCCAGTCCCAACTGGCCGGCAGCTACCCGCTGACCGCCGCCGACCGGACGCTCATGACCACCGCGCTCAGCGACATCATCCAACTCACCACGCATCCGTAAGGGGGAACCATGGGGGGCAAGAAGGACATCAAGCGGCTCATCCAGCAGATCGACCAGACGTACTGGGGGCCGGAAGAGCGCGCGCTGATCGACGAGGCCATCGCACTCGCCCGCGAAATCGGGGACGAGGGGCTTGAGTACGAGGTCCGCATGCGGCTGACCGCCTCGGCCGCCCGGACGGGTGACAACGACGCTATGCTGTCGTCGTTCGCGTGGTGCCTGGCGAAGCATGATGCCGATCCGCGACGTTTCCCGCGGGAGACCAGCGACGGCCTGGCCGATCTGATGTGGCAGTTCAAGTGGATGACCGGGGCGCTGGACGCCTGCCCGATCTTCTCGCTGGCGCAGTGCGAGGCCATGCTGGACGACATGGAAACCCACTACCGGGCGGAGAACCTGGGCCCGAGCGGGGTCATCACCGCCCGCTTCCTGCACGCCTGGGCGGTCGGCGACCTGGACCGGGCCAGGGCGCTTCGGACGACACTCCTCGCCACCCCCCGCGACGAGCACAGCAACTGCGAGGCCTGCGGGCCCTCCGACCTGGCCGGTTTCGCCCTCGAAACCGGTGAGCCCGACCTGGCGCTGAAGCTCGTCGACGAAATCATCGCGGGTGGGTACAGCTGTGGCGAGGAGCCGGAACACGCACTCTCCCGGACGCTGGTCGCCAAACTCCGGGCCGGGCGGAGCGAGGATGCACTGGACTCGCACCTGCGCTCGTACCGTCTCGCCCGCCGCAACCCCGACAACATCACCATCGTGGCGGACAATCTGGTTTTCTGTGCGATCACGGGTAATGAAGCGCGGGGCCTGGCCATGGTGGAGCGGCACATCGGCTGGCTTGCCCACGACTCCCTCAACGAGCGCGGCCAGGTCAACCTGCTGGCCGCCATCGGCGTGGTGCTGGAGGCGGTCGCGCGCGCCGGGTACGGTGACCAGGTGGTCCGGGGGGCCACCGCGCCGGATCTCACGCGGTTCTTCGGCCCCGAGGCGGGGACTGGTCCGGTCTGGACGGTGGCGGATCTCGTCCCGCGCGTGTGGGCGGCCACGACGCGGCTGACCAGGGCTTTTGATGAGCGTAACGGGAACACGTACGTGTCCGGCCTGGTCGCGGCGACGCGGGGGCTGTTGGCGGAGAGGTACGATCTGCCGGTTGCCACTGAGGTCTTCCTGCCCCCGGCCCCGCCGGCCGCGGAGCCGGTGACGCCGGCGGCCTGGTTGGATCTCGGCGAGACGCTCGTCTGGGCTCAACTGCCCGCCGACGCCATTCGCCCGCTGACAAGGGCTGCCGAGTCGGATGACCTCACTATCCGGGGCCGGGCACTGCAGATGCTCATCGCCAGCTACGTCGAGACCGACGATGGGGCGGCGGCGGAACGGCGGTTCCCCGAGCGGCTGGCGGCGCTCCGGGCGGCTGGTCGTACCCTCCAGGCCGAGACCGAGGAGTGCGTGGGGCTCGTCATGTTCGGCGCCCAGGACGACACGGGTGACGCCCGGCTCACCGCCCAACTGGAACGGCTGACGACGCCCGGCCGTGACGAGCCGGACCTCCCCGACGTCCTGGCCGATGTGGAACTCACGCTCGCCCTCGACCGGTTGCGCCGTGAACCGGACGGCGATATTACGGACATTGTACGGAAAGTCGAGTCGGCTGTCGCCCACGCGAGCCGTTCGTCCCTCAAAGCCAACGCGCTGCTCACGCTCGCCCAGCTCCAGGCGGGCGCCGGCCACCTTGAGGAGGCCCTGACAACGGTGAACGCCGTCCTGGCGCTGGACGTGGCCGAGGGGATCCGCGCCGTGGCCCACCGCGAGCGGGCCCGCCTCCTGGGCGGGTTGGAGCGCTACGAGGAGGGGGTGGCCGACGCGGACGCCGCCACCGCGCTCTACGCGGCGTACGGTGTCGGCCAGCGGGTGATCGCCAACATTGTGCTCGCGGCGGCGCTGCTGGACGACGCGGAGCGGTACGAGGAGGAGGTCGCGCGGCTGCGGTACGCGCAGCGCGAGGCCCAGCAACTGGGGATTCCGACGATGGGCATCGAGTACCGGCTGGGCCGCGCCCTGACGGCGGCCGGGCAGCCGCGGGCGGCCGTCGAGTTGCTGTGGGAGGTGTTACGGACGGAAGAGGCGGGCGAGGCGAGCGCCGCCGACCGGGCCGAGACGTGCCAGTCGCTGGCGGAGGGACTGGAGGCGGCGGAGCAGTACGGGAACGCGGCCTCGATGTACGAGCAGACCGCCGACCTGCTGGTGGAGGCCGAGAACCCCGTCCCGGCGGCCAACATGTTGCGCCGGCGGTCGAACCTCTTCCGCGGCTTCGAGATGTACGACGAGGCGCTGGAGGCGGTCGGCCGTGCGTGGGAACTGTTGCAGGAGCCCTTGTCAAGCGGCGAAGACGGGGCCCGGGAAATGGCGGTCGCCGTCCTGGA
>JAIRVA010000024.1 GCA_031254155.1 Propionibacteriaceae bacterium | reverse complement strand
CCATTGGTCGGCGAGATCGCTGTCACCTGCGCCAGGAGGCACGACCCGGCGATGGCGAGGTACCGCGAGTACTGGGACGACGCGAGTTGCCCGTATGCCCCGTTGTTGTCCCACTGCGTCTGAAGCCGGATATTGCCCGTCACGGTACCATTCGCGCTCACGGGGTGGCCGGTCCCCAGGGCGTCCGTCGGCAGCGGGACGGTCACGAGGGCCGAGGTGTTGCCCGGGCCCACGGTCTGGGAGCCCAGGTACCGCTCCGCCTTGGAAGTGGCCGTCCAGAACACGTCCAGCCGGACTGGCGCGGCCGGGATGGTTCCAGCGGCAGGTTGATAGGCCTTGAAAGTCACCGCACAGGTCGCTGGGGCAACGGTCACCGCCTGTTCTTTCGCGTCCGGATACCAGGTGCGGATCTGGCGGTTGGCCGTTGTGCCATCGTTGACCACCATGCCCCCGCCGAAACCGGCCGCGGTCGCCTCGTTCTGGCTGTTCGTACCGCCGGCGTTCGAGTAGGAGTCCGGCCCGAAAGTGTTGTATTGCACGGTCACCAAGCCGGTGTAGACGAGGTAGATGCTGGCGTACCTCCCGTTGCCGTAGCCGTCAAAAAAGTTGTTCTGGATGGTGAGATTGGACAGCGCCGTCGAGTTCGCCGTCGTGACATTGCCGTGGTAGCCGATGGCATGGGCCACCGGGTGGGCGGAGTTCGTGGTGAACGTGTTCTTCTCAATGACGTTGCGGCCCCCCATGGGCGCCGCGCCCCACGGCAGAAAGATCGAGGTACCGTACGCATCGCTGGCCGACGCCGACGACACGCCACTGTTGCGGATGCTGTTGTCGTGGAAGGAGAAGTTGGCCAGGTTAACGGCGGTGTTCAAGGCCGACGACGCGGAGAAAACCGGCGGTGCGGCGGTCGCCGTCCACAAATCGCTGAACGTGCAGTTCCGGATCTCCAGACCGTTCACGTTGACCGCGTTGGTGTTGAACACAATCGCGTTTGCCACCTTGCTACTGGCGCTCGCGGTGAACAGGACCGTGTCGATCAGGACGTTCTGGGTGGGGCTCGTCGACCCGTTGGCGGTGAAGCACACCATCGCGGACCGGCAGTAGTCATCGTCCCCCGGCGCCAGATCGGCCACCGTGTAGTTGGAAAAAGTGACGTTCTGGGCCCCATTGCTGATGGCCAGGAAATGTCGCATCGCCGGGGTACCCGTCGTCTTCCCGTCGGTGATCGTCACGTTGGCCGACGTTGGACTCACCGCGATGGCCGTCTGGTTCACGACGAAGTTACTCACGCCCGTGATCGTCACGGGCGCTTCGGCGGTCCCCGCAGCGTTCACGTAGAGACCGGTGAGGCCAGAAACGTTCAGCGAGGCCCCCAGTAGGTTCTGGAGATCGACCGTCATGGGCCGGGCGATGTAGAAAAATGCCCCATTGTTACTATTTTCGATCCCGGTCGTCGCACCCGGGTACGAGTAACCACCCGTACTCGCTGTCGGCGCCGTACTGACGCTGATCACCGGGGGCGTCGGCGCTTGCGCAGCGGCGGTCGCGAAACCCGTCGCCAGGGTGACCGTGACCGGACTAATCGTCGACTGGTTCGCGGTTTCCAGGGCCTTCCGCAACGTACACACGTTGCCGGAGACCGTTGGGCTGTAGCTGTCGTCCCCGAACCCGCACTGGGCATCAGAACGGTAGTAGTCGGTCGAGTTAACGTACAACGTGTTCGGATCCCCCGCTGCCTGGCTCGGGGGAGCCACAAAACCGGACGTGATGGCACCCACAACAATGACCGCGGCGAATCCAGGCGTGAACCACAGTGGCACACCATGCCACTGCCGTCGCCCTGCGCGCGATCTCATCTTTGATGCCCCGTTCTCGGGGGCCAACGACAATAGGTACGGACGGAGCACCGTGTCTGTATCGACATTCCCCTAGCTCCGCCGCTGTCCTGACGCCCCGTTACTTTTCGGACGGCGCGAAACCGCCCCTTTTTGCTTAATATCTAGGAAACACAATAGTGGATATAGTGCCCCTATTCCCGTCTGAAATAGCTTAGCATGCTACAGCGTACGCCACAATACCTATCGTCGGCGTCTCATAGTGTCTAGCCAAGCGGCGCGGTGCGCAAGGTGAAGCCCATCACGTGTTCCCGGCCGGGGTGCAGGGTGACGGCGTGTTCGGCCACGTTGGCCGTCTCGACGCACACCATGGACGTCCACTCGTCGTCGCCGAAGTCGGTCATGGCGTGCGCTTTCGCGACCCAGGGGTTCCACACCACCGCGTCCTCGGAACCGGTGCGAGTCAGGCTGAGGCGCCGCCCGATAACCGGATCGGCGAGCCCGATCTCGCCCGTCGCGTGATAAATCCGGTCGGTCTCCCCCTCGAAGGTCACATCGCCCGTCTGGTGGTGCGGCCCGATCTCGTGCCCGGCCACGCGATCGAGAAACTCAGTGTCCTCAAGGCCCGTCACCGTGAGCTGGCGAATGTCACCGACGGCGAGGTACGCGTGAAGCGCCGCCTCGAAGGTGAAACGCCGGACATCGGTGTTCCGGACGGTCAACGTCGCCGTCAACTCGCGGCCAAAGCTCACGACGTACGTCAAACGGTATGAGAAATCGAACTTGTCCCGCCGGGCGTTGACCAGGAGGTAGGTGGCCGTGACGGACTCCGCGGTCTCGTCGGTCCGCACGAGGTACCAGTTCGTCAGCCGGGCGAAGCCATGCAGCGGGCTCGCCGTACCCCGCTGCCCGCCGCCGAACCAGGGCCAGCAAATCGGGACCCCGCCGCGGATCGCCGACCCGCTTTTGAACTGTGCGTGTTCGCTGAGCCACAAGACGGGCCGTTCGCCGGTGGGCGTCCAGTCGGTGACGTGCGCGCCGTGGTGGTAGATCGTACCGGTGGCCGTCGGGCAGACAAACTGGCGCGGAGGCAGAAGCGGTGTCATGGGAGTCAAGGGTATGTGGTGTTGGCCGACTTGTCGACCGGCTCACGCGCCTTGGGAACCTTGCGACTCCTCGTACGCGCTGATCATCTCAATCCGGCGGACGTGCCGCTCGGCGCCGGAGAACTCCGTGGTCAGGAAAGCGAGGACGAGGTCGACCGCCTGCTGCGGGGAGTGCATCCGGGCGCCCAGGGAGGCGACGTTCGCGTTGTTGTGCTTGCGCGCGAGGACGGCCGTCTCGTTCGAGTGCACGACCGCCGCCCGGATCCCGCGGACCTTGTTGGCCGCGATGACCTCGCCGTTGCCCGAACCGCCGAGCACGATGCCGAGCGAACCCGGGTCGGCGACAACGGCTTCGGCCGCGGGGATGATGTACGAGGGGTAGTCATCCTCGGAGTCGTAGATCTCGGCGCCGTGGTCGACAACCTCGTACCCCCGGGCGCGGAGCGTGCCGATGATCAGGTTCTTCAACTCGAACCCGGCGTGGTCGGTACCGATGTGTACCCGCATTGATCCTCCTATTGTTCGTTGGTCAGATGGTCCGGAACTCCCAGGTGGTGGTCCGGGTGTAGGTCTCACCCGGGCGGACAAGCGCCGACGGGAAGTCTGGGCGCCGCGGAGCGTCGGGGTACGCCTCGGTCTCCAGCGCGATACCGCAGCGAGGCCGGCCAGCCCCGGCGGGGTGGGCGACCGGATTGTCCAGGTACTGGCCGGTGTAGACCTGCAGCGCCGGGCAATCGGTGGTGATCTCGAGTTGCCGGCCGGAGGCCGGGTGGGCGAGCCGGGCGCACGGACCCGCCGTACCGTCCAGAAGGAGCGCGTGATCGATCCCGCCCACCAGCACCGACTGGGGGTCGGGGGCGGCGAGGGCCGCACCGACACGTCGCGGGGTCCGGAAGTCGAACGTCGTCCCCGCAACCGGCCACGGCGCGTCGGCCAGCGGGATCGAGGCGGCGTCAATCGGCAGGAAGCGGTCGGCGCGAACCCACAGTTCATGGGAGTCGATCGTTTCCGCTTCACCAGACAGGTTGAAGTACGCGTGGGAGGTACCACTGACGACCGTCGCCTGATCCGTCGTCACGCGGATCGTGTGCGTCAACGACCAGCCGCGCAGATCGTACTCGACATCGACCTGCTGGTGGCCGGGGAAACTTCCCGGCCGGTCCGCCCAGTCCAGGTGCAGGTGGGCGTGGTGGGGATCGGCGTGGACGACCTGCCAGTCGTGACCACTCCAGCCGTTCGGCCCGCCGTGCAAGGTGGCGGTACCGTTGTCGTTCAGGTCCGGTGTGTACGTCGTACCGTCGATCTCGAACCCGCCCGCCGCAATCCGGTTGGCGAACGGACCACAGATCTCCCCGAGGTACCCGCCGCTCGCGAGGCGGTCCGCCTCCGTGGCGTACCCCAGGACGACCGAGCCGATAAGACCGTCACGGTCCGGCATCCGGATGTCGTTGACGCACGCCCCGCGGCTCCAGATTTCGACGGTGAACTCACCCGTACCCAGTGTGATCTTCTGCATAGCTCTACTCAACCATGAACCCCGCTTTCGCAGGTGCCGACACGCCCCCGTGGCGTCGTGGTGCTCCGCCTTTTTCGCTCGCCACCAACCACCGGGCGAGCGAGAATTAGTCAGATAGCGAGTAAAGAATGTGTTATGATAGCTGGAGACAATACAGAGTCAGTTAGGAACTAGTATGACAATGTCGACCGTAACGGTTCGCGTGGATCAGAAAACCAAGGAGACGGCGGCCAAGATCTTCGACGAACTTGGCCTTGACGTGTCCACCGCAGTGCGGATGTTCCTCAAACAAACCGCCAACCGGGGGGAACTCCCCATGGACCTCCGCCAGCAAGATCCCTTCTATGGCGAGGCAAACTTGGATGAACTACGGCGCCGGGCTCAGGCCCTCGACGAAGGCAAAGTGATTGTCAAGACCCTAGACGAGTTGCGAGCGTACGAATGAGAGTGGCACCAAACCCTCCCGGTAAACTGACGGCATGCATGACGTAGTGATTTCGGGGGTACGACTGCCGTCCGGGGAGCGAACCGATCTGGGCATCCGCGACGGAGTGTTTGTCGAGGCCCGCTCGCTCACCCGGCCGACGGTGATCGAGGCGGAGGGGCTGGTCCTGCTGCCGGGGCTGGTCGACCTGCACACACATCTGCGGGAGCCCAGCCCCCACGCGGCGGAGACTATCGCGACGGGGACGGCGGCGGCGGCGCGGGGCGGCTACACGGCGGTGTTCGCGATGCCCAACACCGATCCCGTCACGGACACCGCGGCCGCGGTCCGGGACCTCCGGCGGCGGGCCGCGGGTGCGGCGGCCGAGGTCGTACCGGTGGGCGCGATCACGGTGGGACAAGGGGGTACGGAACTCGCGGACCTCGCTGACCTGCACGCCGAGGGCGTGATGTGGTTCTCCGACGACGGCCACTGCGTCATGGACGCTGCGGTCATGCGCCGGGCCCTGCTCACGGTCAGTCCGTTCGGCGGTACGGTCGCGCAGCACAGCCAGGACCACACCATCGCCGGCCCGGCGGCGTGGCGACCCGATGGCCTGGAGATCCCGCCGCTCGACCCGACGACG
>JAIRVA010000342.1 GCA_031254155.1 Propionibacteriaceae bacterium | reverse complement strand
CATGGTCAAGGCCGCCAACGTGACGCTCATCGGAAAAGAGCACGTCGGCGGCGGCCTGGTGACCGTCATGATCCGGGGCGACGTGGGCGCCGTCAAGGCTGCCACCGACGCCGGTGCCGCCGCGGCCGACCGCGTGGGCGAACTGGTCAGCGTCCACGTCATTCCGCGTCCTCACACCGAGGTGGAGTTCATCCTCCCGAGCCTCAAGGCCTGAGAGAAGTTGCCGGGGGTCCGGCGCCGAGCCGGACCCCACTCGACATCAGACGCCCCGCCGCTCGCCGAGCGGCGACGGCACAATGCCCACACCACTGATTAGACGAAGGAGGCGATGATGGCCCTGGTCACCGAGATGACGTTGCGCGAGCAGCTGGATGAAGCCAGCCTCGCCACGATGACGCGCTACGAGGTGCCCGCGAACACGGTGGTCACACCGGCGGCCCGCGCCTGGCTGATGGACCGGCGGATCGACCTGGTGATCGGCCAGAAGGTGATCTTCGCCGTACCCCGCGGACTGAGGGACGACCCCGGGCCGACCGTACCGGGGAGCGTCACCGCCGCTTCCCCGGCCGCCGAGCCGGTGTCCGCCCTGCCCGCCTTCACCCCGCCCGACCACTTCGACGTGATCGACGGCAGCCAGATCGCGGGCAAGCCCGAACACCTGACCGCGCTGCGGGGCAACCTGTTGGTCCCGAAAAACCACCCCGAGATCAAGTTCCGCGGCCAGATCGACTCGTTGGAGGCCGACATCCTGCTGGCGCAGGTGCAGTTCGTGGGTCTCGGGCTCGCGGCGGGAGTCGCCGAACTGGGCGAGGTGCTGCGGTACGCCAAACAGATCCTGCGCTGCGAGGTCCTCGAAGTCCCGTTCGACACGGTCACCCTGTTCGGCTTCAACGACGCCGAGTTGCGGCACCGGTCGCACCACCCGAAGGACTTTTACGGCATCCCCCACTTCGCGCCCTCCGCCGAAGACGGCCCCGCCGTGGTCCTGCTCAACAGCTTGCGGACGAAGGTCCGCGAGGTCGAACTGGCCGCGTACGACGCCTTCGCGGTCGGTGGTACCCAGCCGCCGACGCGGATCGACCTCATCCGCGCGCTGAACCGGCTGTCCAGCGCGGTGTACCTGATGATGCTCAAGGCGAAGACGGGAGGCTACGCGTCGTGACAAGCTTGCTCGACCGCGTGATCGCGGACGTGACCTTCCGGACCGGTCGCCCGGCGGTACAGCTAGAGGCATCCGGGCGCCACCTGCACCTCGCCCGGGCCGACGCCGACACCCTCTTCGGTGCCGGGGTCGCGCTCACCCCCGCCCACGACCTCAGCCAGCCCGGTCAGTTCACGTGCGCCGAGCGGGTCCGGGTCGTCGGGCCGAAGGGTGAGTTCCCGGCGCTCACCATCATCGGCCCCGAGCGGGTCCAGACCCAGGTCGAGTTGTCGGCGACCGACGCCCGCCAACTCGGGGTCACCCCGCCGGTCCGCCTGTCGGGTGACCTGGCCGGTACGCCGGGCGTCACCCTCATCGGCCCCAGGGGCCGGGTCGACCTCGCCGAGGGGGCGATGGTCGCCGAGCGGCACATCCACATGCATCCAAGCTTCGGCGCCCGCCACGGCCTCACCGACCGGCAGGTCGTGTCCGTCCGGGTCTGGGGCCCACGCGGGATGACATTCAACAATGTGGTGATCCGGATCTCGCCGGACTTCGCCACGTACATGCACATCGATTACGATGAAGCCAATGCCTGTGGTTTTACCCCGGGCCTGCTCGGCACCATCATCGTCTGACAACGGCTGATTCTTTAGGGAAGAGTGAAGGAGTAAGAATGGACACCGAACAACTGGTTGACACAATCACCAGAATCATCATGGAGCGGTTGGACGGAGCCGCGCCGGCCCCGGCAGGCGCTGCGACCGTTGTCACCTTTGGCGACGTGCCGGCGGGAGTGCTCGGGGCGGGCCAGAACGTCCGCCACGGTACGGGCGCCGCGGACACCGACGGCGCCGAGTACATCGTGCTCACCCAGGCGGCGTTCCGCGCCTTCCACGGCGGGGCGACACCGGCGGGGCTGACGAGCACGGTTGCGGCCGTCGCGGCCCCGGTGGCCGGGCCTGGTGGCGGGACGTTCGAAGTCAAGGGCAAGAAGGTCATCAGCGAGCGCGATGTGCGTGATCTCAACCTCACCCGTGGCGCGGTCGTCCAGGTGGACCCGGGGGCGATCATCACCGCGCTCGCCCGCGACTTTGTCAACAGCCGCGGCGCGAAGTTCGCCTGATCCGAGGTCATGATGAGTCTCGCGCAACAGGTTTTCGACGCCGGCGTGGTCGGCGATGGGGGGGCGGGGTTCCCGACGTACAAGAAGCTTGTCACGGGCCCCGAACTCCTCATCATCGACGCCGCCGAGTGCGAACCGCTGCTCGGCTCTGACAAGTACCTGATGCGCTCTTCCCCCGCGGACGTGGTGGCAGGGATCGAGGCCGTCGCGGCCGCCTGCCAGATCCCGCGCGCGGTCATCGGGATCAAAGCTCACTACGCCCGCGAGATCGCGGCCCTGGAGGCCGCCGCCACCCGGGCCAGCCTCCCGATCGCGTTCCACCGCCTCGACTCTTTCTATCCGGCCGGTGACGAGCAGATCCTCATCTTTGAGGTCACCGGCCGGACGGTACCTCCCGGCGGTTTGCCCGCCGACGTCGGCGTCCTCAACATGAACGTGACGACGACGGCGAACGTCGCGCGCGCCACCCGGGGCGAGCCCGTGACCAGGCGGTACGTCACCGTCACCGGCGCGGTCGCGGCGCCCACGATCGTCGACGCGCCCGTCGGGACCACGGCGGCCGACCTCATCGCGGCCGCGGGCGGGGTGACGACGCCGGAGTACGTCATCGTCCGCGGCGGACCGATGATGGGCAAGCACCACGCGGCGCGCGAGGCCGCCACCCTGGGGTACGGCAAGGCCGACGGCGGGCTCATCGTCCTCTCGGCGAGCCACCCCCTGGTCCAGTTCATGGCCAAGCCGGTCGACCGTGTGCTCGCGGAGACACAGTCGATGTGCATCCAGTGCCGGGCCTGTACCGACCTCTGCCCGCGCTATCTGATCGGGCACCAGTTGCGCCCCCACCGCGTCATGCGCGCCATGCAGAACGGCGCCGACGAGGCGCTGGCGGACGCGCTGCTGTGCTGCGAATGCGGGATCTGCGAGTTGTACGCCTGCCCGATGGGCCTCAGCCCCCGGCAGATGAACGTCCTGGTCAAGGCGCAGTTACGCGCGGCCGGGGCCAGCATCGCCGACCGGAGCGTCCACACCGGGCAGACCGCCGAGCGGGCGTACCGGCGCCTCCCCCAGTCCCGGCTGATCGAGCGGCTCGGCCTCACGGCGTACCCCACGACGATCGAGTCCTTGGTCCGCCTGGACCCGGAAACGGTCCGCCTCCCGACCCGGCACGGTGTCGGCGTGGCCGGGCGGCCCTGCGTGGCCGCCGGGGACCAGGTCAGCGTCGGCCAGGTGGTGGCCGAGGTGTCCCCCGGCGAGATGGGAGCCCTTGTCCACGCCTCACTCACCGGCCGGGTCACCGACGTGGCCCCGGACCACATCACCATTCGACGGGAAGGCGGGCGATGATCACCAGTATCGGACTCGTGGAACTCACCTCGATTGCCCGCGGCGTCGAGACGACAGACGCCATGCTCAAGGCGGGCGGGGTCACCCTCGTCTTCGCCAAGCCGGTGTGCCCCGGCAAGTTCATCGTCCTCGTCCACGGCGACATCGGCGCGGTGACCGAGGCTCTCAACGCCGGTCTGGCCGTGGGCGCCGACCGGGTCGTCAACCACTTGACGATCCCCCGGGTCCACCCGGACCTGCTGCCGGCGATGAACGGTACGACCCAGGCAGAGCCCGTGGGGGCACTGGGCGTCGTGGAATTCTTCGACATCGCGTCCGCCGTCACGGCGGCCGACGCGGCGGCGAAAGCGGCCCGCGTGACGGTCCTGGAAGTCCGGCTGGGCATGGGGATCGGGGGCAAGAGCTTCTTCAAGCTCGGCGGCGAGGTGGCCGACGTGAAGGCGGCGGTGGACGCGGCGATCGCGGCCACTGGCGAACGGGGCCCGTTGGTGTCGAGTTGTGTCATCCCGGCACCCGACCCGGCACTGTACAAGGAAATGATGTAGCAATGGGAAGTTTGTTGTTGGCCGTGGTCTTCTTCGCCAGCGGCGCCACGATGATCTCGAAGGCGCGCGCGACGGAGAGAAGTACGGCGGAGCAGACAAGTCGCGCCACGACGGCGTCGGGAAAGAAGCGGAAGTATTTCGGAGTGTTCATGCTGGTCCTCGGTGGAATGGTGACCGTCTACGCACTCCTCACGTTGTTGTGAGCCCGGGGCGGGACACACAGCGAGGTAAGGACTAAGCAGACGGGCCGAAGCAAGGTTGCGGAAGCCCCCTACGAAAGGAGAATGGTCACAATGGCAGCAATCAGCCAGATCATCATTTACATAATGTTGTTCTTCATGCTCCTGGGCGTGATCGACAAAGTGTTCCTCAACAACCGCCTCGGCTACGGCCGGAAGTTTGAGGAAGGCATGGAGGCCATGGGCGTCCTGGCACTCGCCATGGTCGGCATCATGTGCTTCGCCCCCGTCCTCGGCCAGTGGCTGAAGGGACCGGTCGGGGCCGTCTGGGGCGCCATCGGGGCCGACCCCGCCATGTTCGCCGGCACGCTGCTGGCGAACGACATGGGCGGGTTCCCCCTCGCCGGCGCTATGACCACTGACCAGGGCATCCACGTGTTGTCCGGGTTGTTCATGGGCTGCATGATGGGCGCCACGATCGTGTTCTCCATCCCGGTCTCCCTCGGGATCATTGAGAAGGAAGACCGCCCGTTCCTGGCCCGCGGCATGTTGGCCGGTTTCGTGTCGATCCCGTTCGGCGTCTTCACCGCCGGCGTGCTCTACATGATCAGTTACAACGCCACCACGGCCGGCGCGGCCGATCCGCTGACGGTCGGGAAGATCCTCATCAACCTCGTACCCTCGGTCGTCATCGCCGTCCTGCTCGCGGTCGGCCTGGCCCTCATCCCTAACGGCATGATGAAGGGCTTCAACGTCTTCGCGATCTTCATCACCGGCATGATCACGATCATGCTCGCGCTGGCGATCATCAACAAGCTGGGCCTCCTGCTCGGCACCGCCGGCGAAGAGGGCAAGACACTGGTGAGCTGGATCCCGTTCATGGGCGATGACGCCGCCGGCGTCCTGGGTGTGGCCGGGAAGACCGACCCCATCGGCCCGCAGCTCGAGACGGCGGGCATCATCGCCATCACGCTGGCCGGCGCGTTCCCGTTCGTCCACTTCATCACGACGGTGCTGAGCAAGCCCGTGGCGGCCCTGGGCCGTCTCATGGGGGTCAACACGGATGCGGCCGCCGGCATGATCGCCGCCCTGGCCAACAACATCCCGATGTTCGGGACCCTCAAGCAGATGGACAAGCGGGGCAAGGTCCTCGCGGTGGCCTTCTCGGTCTGCGCCTCGTTCGCGCTCGGGGATCACCTGGGGTACGCCGCCGGTGTCGCGCCGGACGCGATCTTCGCCATGGTGATCGGCAAGGTCGTCGGCGGCATCGTCGGCATCATCATCGCGATGCTGCTCGCCGTCCGCGGCCTGGAAGTAATCAAGTCCAAGAAGGGCGACGCCGCGGGGGCGGCGGTGGCAGCCGAGGCCGCCTGATTGGTCACGTCAATCATCGAATAGAGAGTGAAAGATGCCAACATTACGCACGACGTTGCATGGCAATGTCTACACGTTCAAAGATCTCAAAGAGCTCTTTGGCAAAGCTAACGAGGAGAAGTCCGGCGACCACCTGATCGGGATCGGCGCCAAGACGGTCTCCGAACGAATCGCCGCCAAAATCGTCCTCGCCGGGTTGACGCTGGGCGAGATCCGGGACAACCCGCTCATCTCTCCCGATGAGGACGAGGTGTCGCGGGTGATCGAGGGCCAGGTCAACGAGACCGTCTACCAGACGGTCAAGTCGTGGACCGTCGGCGAACTGCGGGATTGGCTGCTGCGCCACGAGACCACGGCGACCGACATTGAGACGGTCCGCCGCGGCTTGACGGCCGAGATGATCGCCGCCGTCGCGAAGCTCATGAGCAGCGCCGACCTCGTGTACGGCGCGTCGAAGATGCGGGTGGTCGGCAAGTGCCGGTACGAGATCGGCAAACCCGGTACCCTGTCGTACCGGATCCAGCCGAACCACCCGAAGGACGACCCGGCGGGGATCCGGGCCTCGATGTTCGAGGGCCTGTCGTACGCCTCCGGCGACTGCGTGCTCGGGGTGAACCCGGTCGAAGACACCGTGGCCAACTGCACCCGGGTGCTCACCACGCTGTACGACGTGATGGAAGACCTCAAGGTACCGACCCACATCTGCTGCCTGGCCCACGTGTCGACGCAGATGGAGGCCGTGCTGAAGGGCGCGCCCTCGTCGATGTTCTTCCAGTCCGTCGCGGGTACGCAGGACGCGAACACCGACTTCGGGGTCACGACCGAGCTGCTCGACGAGGCGTGGGAGGTCATCAAGAAGCACGGCCTCTGCGCCGGGCCCAACCTGATGTACTTCGAGACCGGCCAGGGTTCAGAGGTGTCGATCGGCGCCGACCACGGTGTCGACGAGATGACGCTTGAGGCCCGGACGTACGGCTACGCCAAGCGGTACCAGCCGTTCATGGTCAACAACGTGTCGGGCTTCATCGGCCCGGAGACGATCTTCGACGGGCGGCAGATGATCCGCGCCAACCTGGAAGATCACTTCATGGGCAAGCTGACCGGCCTGCCGATGGGGATGGCCCCCTGCTACACCAACCACACGGGCATCGACCAGAACGATCAGGAGATCGCCACGATGCTGCTCGCGATGGCGGGTGCGAACTACTACATGGGCGTGCCCGGCGGCGACGACGTCATGCTCAGCTACCAGGACACCAGCTACCACGACGACATGACGTTGCGGGAGTTGCTGGGGCTCACCCCGGCCAAAGAGTTCTTCGAATGGGCTCAGGAGTGGGGCATCCTCGATAGCTCTGGCCGGATGACTGCCCGGGCGGGCGACGCTTCGATCTTCGCGAAAGGGTGAGTGGAATGAGCTACAGTGAAACCGATATCAAGGCGATGGTGAGCCAGATCCTGGGCGAGTTGGCGGGACCGGCCACGCCGGCCACCCCGGCAGCCGGCCCGGTGGCCGCCGAGACGCCGCTCACTCCCGAGCAGCTGATCGCCGTACCCCATCCGGCCAATCTCGCCGCCCTGCAGGAAATGGTCCGGGCGACGCCCGCCCGGATCGGTGAGTGGCGGGCCGGCCCCCGGCCGACGTGCGCGTCGCTGCTCCGGTTCCGGGCTGACCACGCCGCCGCCATGGACGCCGTCTTCAACGACGTGTCTGAGGATCTGCCGGCCAAGCTGGGGTTGCTGAGTGTCCAGAGCGCGGCCCCCGACAAGGCGGCCTACCTGATGGATCCCGCCCTCGGGGCGGAGTTCACCCCGGAAACGCAGCAGCTGCTCAAGGACCGCTGCCCCCGGGGCGCCCAGGTCCAGATCATCGTGTCGGACGGGCTCAGCTCCACCGCGGTGGAGTCCAACCTGCCCGACCTCTTCCCGGCCCTCACGCAGGGCCTCAAGCGGCACGGCCTCGGCACCGGCACGAACCTGTTCGTGAAGTACGGGCGGGTGCGTGTCATGGACGCGGTCAGTGGTCTCCTCGCCCCCGAGGTGACACTGATCCTGCTCGGCGAGCGGCCCGGTCTGGTGACCAACGAGTCGCTGAGCTGCTACATGACGTACAAGGGGTACCCGGGCGCGCCCGAGAACATCCGGACCGTCGTGTCGAACATCTACCGCCAGGGCACGCCGCCAGCGGAGGCCGGAGCGTACATCGCGGACATCGCGCAGAAGATGCTCTCGGCCAAAGCCAGTGGTATGGACCTCAAGCTGTAAGTGGGTAGCGGGTGGCCTGGGTTTCCTGGGCCACCCAACCCGGGCCACCGGGAAGGTGAGCAGGCTAGCCTGCTCTCGGCACAGGGGTGGGCGTCAAACCCACCCGCAACAACGGTGACGTCGCAGTCCGCGCGTTAGCCAACAGAACATGTTAGAACGAAAAGGTTGTCTGCTCATGATTAATGATCCGCTCAAATGCACCGTACTGAGCATGAAGATAATCCCGCGGGTGAGCGCGGAACTCAAGGCCGCTCTTGAGATGCCCGCCGAGCACTATGCGCTCGGTTTGTTCACCGCGGACATCGACGATGTCGCCTACACGGCGCTTGATGAAGCGACCAAGAAGGCAGATGTCAAGGTGGTGTACGCGAAGTCCTTCTACGGGGGGGCCGCGAACGCCAACACCAAACTCGCCGGCGAGATCATCGGGATGATCTCCGGGCCCAACCCCGCCGAGGTGCGGGCCGGCCTGGACGCGATCAACGATGTGATCGAGAACGACGCGTGGTTCTTCTCGGCCAACGAGGACGACAGTATCTGCTACTACGCGTACACGATCTCGCGCAGCGGCTCGTACCTGTCCGAGGGGGCCGGGGTGCCGGAGGGTACGGCCATCGCCTACCTGATCGCACCGCCGGAGGAAGCCATCTACGGCGTCGACGCCGCTCTCAAGGCGGCCGACGTGAAGATGGGTGTCTTCTACGGCCCGCCCAGCGAGACCAACTTCGGCGGCGCCTTGCTGACCGGTGAGCAGAGCGCCTGCCGGGCGGCCTGCTTCGCCTTCGCCGAGGCTGTCAAGTCCGTGGCCGCCCACCCGACCGACTACTGACAGGCCTTCTGCCATGCAGGCCATCGGAATGGTGGAGACCAGGGGCCTCGTCGCCTCAGTGGAGGCAGCTGATGCCATGCTGAAGGCGGCCCAGGTCGGCCTTGTGGTCAAGGAGCACGTCGGCGGCGGGCTTGTCACGGTCATCGTGACGGGCGATGTCGGAGCCGTCAAGGCTGCCGTGGACGCGGGTGGCGCCGCGGCAGCCCGTGTCGGCCAGTTGATCAGTACGCACGTCATTCCGCGCCCGGCGGACGAGGTGGGTCTGATGCTGGCCGGCCCGGCAGCCGGGCCGGACCCGGTCGGACCGGTGGTGCCACCCGAGCCGGACCCGGAACCCGCTCTGCCCGAGCTCACGCCGGAACTGGTGTCGGAGCCCGCGGTGGAACCGGACGCCGAGGCGGAGCCGGAACCCATCGAGGCGGTCGAACCCGCCACGGTGATCCGCGTCCCGGTCGAGGAACTGACGACGCTCACGGTCCAGGAACTCCGGTCGCTGGCGCGGCAGGAACCGGGGCTCGGGCTCACCAAGCCGGCCATCCGGTCGGCCCACAAGGAAGAACTGATCGCCGGGCTCGCCCGGTTGTACACGAGCTGACCAGGAAGGGCACGATGCGAGCGGTCATGAGCAGTAATTCGTTGGCGGTGAACTTACACTCATCACCACTAGCGAACGAGACGATTCGCCGATTGGATCGCACCGTGGCGGCCCTCCACCGGACGAAGAAGATCGCCCTGGGCACGCCGGTCAAGCTCGGCGTGGACCTCGGGACGGCATCGGTCATCCTGGTTGCCCTGACGGCGGACAACCGGCCCGTCGCGTGTGAGATGCAGGAATGCCAGATCGCGCGTGACGGGCTCGTCGTTGACTATTTCGGCGCGATCCAGATCGTGAAGCGGCTCGCGGACAAGATCCGCAAGCGGTTGGGCACGCCGGTGGAGTTCGCGGCGATCGCCGTCCCGCCGGGTACCTCGGGGGGCAACTCCTCGACGCACCGCCACGTCGCGGAGGCCGCCGGGCTGGAGGTGACAGCGGTGCTCGACGAGCCGACCGCCGCCAACGCCGTCCTCGGCGTGGTCAACGGTGTCGTCGTCGACATCGGCGGCGGTACGACCGGGCTCACGGTCTTCGAGGACTCGCAGGTCGTCTACACGGCGGACGAGGCGACCGGGGGTACGCACATGAATCTCGTCCTGATGGGACGTTTTGCCCTGACGTTCGAGGAAGCCGAGCGGTTCAAGGTCGACCCCGCCCACCGCGATGAAGTGAAACAGGCCGTCCGGCCGGTGGCCGAGAAGATGGCGACAATCGTCGCGAACCATCTCGGGAATCGGTCGGTGGGCGAAGTCTGGCTGGCCGGAGGCACCGCCGGGCTGGACGGGATCGAGGCTGTCTTCGCCGACCGCCTCGGCGTACCCGTCCACAAACCGCCTCACCCCATGATGGTGACACCGCTCGGTATCGCCATGAACGTCGCGATTGATGGAGGTAAGTCATGCTGATCGGCAAGGTTATCGGCAACGTGTGGGCCACCCGCAAAATGGACGGGCTGAACGGCTGCAAGTTGATGGTCGTCGACCCCATCGAGTACCGCGGGCGCGCCCGGGCGTACCCCGTCGTCGCCGTCGACCAGATCGGGGCTGGCGTGGGCGAGACGGTGTTGGTGGTGTCGGGCAGCTCGGCCCGCATCAGCATCGGCTCCGGGGCGCTGCCCATCGATCATGTCATCGTCGGAGTGGTCGACGAGGTCGACCTCGTCGACGGATTCGTACCCTCCGGGACCCCGGACTGAGCAAAGAGAGAAGACAATGGAACTTAACGAGGAAACCCTGGCCCGCATCATCCGCGAGGTCATCAGTGAGTACACCGGTGCCACCAGCGAGGCGCCCCGGAAGAAGGATCCTTCCGGCGTGATCGCCATCGACCCGGCCAAGATCGCCACCGAACCGTTCCCGTTCCCCATCGAATCCCCGCCCGGCAGCGTCCGCCTGATCGACGTGATGGACACGACGGAGAGCCCCCGGCTCGGGTGCGGCATCATGGAAATGGATTCCACGAGCTTCGAGTGGACGCTCGCGTACGACGAGATCGACTACGTGATCGACGGTGTCCTTGAGCTGGTCATGGACGGCCGCCCGGTCCGCGCGAGCGCGGGCCAGATCCTCTACATCCCGAAGAACACGAAGCTGCGATTCTCCGCGCCGGGCAAGGTCCGGTTCCTGTACGTCGTGTACCCGGCCAACTGGTTCGAGCAGTGAGCGCCGATTTCCCGGCCGCCGGCGAGCCGGGCAAACAACGCATCATCCAGGAGTTCGTCCCCGGCAAGCAGGTCACCCTCGCGCACCTGATCGCGAACCCCGTGGGCAATCTGACGGTCAAACTGGGGCTCCCCGCCCCGGAGCGGGCGAACGCGATCGGTATCCTGACGATCACGCCCGCCGAGGCGGCGATCATCGCGGCCGACGTGGCAACGAAGTCGGCCATGGTCGAGATCGGCTTCGTCGACCGCTTCTCCGGGGCGCTGCTGATCACCGGCGATGTCCAGGCCGTGGACTCGGCGCTGCACGCCGTCCTGGCCCTGCTGGCCGAGCGGATGGGGTTCACTCCCGCCGAGATCACCCGGTCCTAGACCAACTGAGATGGGGCGCTGATGAAAGACACAATCCTGATGGGGATGAGCGGTTCCGGCAAGACGACCCTGATCCAGGCCCTCCTGGGTGAGGAGATGCGGTACGCGAAGACCCAGACCGTCGAGCGCCGCCTGCGGTTCATCGACACCCCCGGCGAGTACCTCGAGCGCCGCTCCCTCTACCGGGCTCTCATCGTGACCGCCGCCGACGCTGAGCTGATCGGGCTCGTCCAGGCCGTCGGGTCCGGGGTGAGCTGGCTGCCCCCCGCTTTCGCCACCACGTTCGCCAAGCCGGTGTTCGGGATCGTGTCCAAGACCGACCTGGCCGCCGACCCCGGTGAGGTCGAGCATGCTCGCGAGGCCCTCGTCCGGGCGGGCGCCGACCCCGTGTTCGAGATCTCGGCGGTCTCGGGAGCCGGGATGGCCACCCTGGGGCAGTTCCTGGAGGTGGCGTCATGAGGGACGTACTCTTGTCGGTCGGCATCGACGTCGGTACGACG